>CAYTAQ010000168.1:0-8649 GCA_964435695.1 uncultured Desulfobacterales bacterium
GTTGTAATCGCCGATCGCGCGCCTATTTTGCCTTGTTGCCTTGATTCACCTTGCGGCTCTCCCGGTGCTCCCCAAACAGACCTGTCATCAGACTAAAGGTGGCACCGGCGATGGGCCGGATGTGGCTGATGCGGAAAATGAAATCCCGATGGCGGATGGGCTCAACCGGCCGGACCTCTTTGAATTTTCGTCGGATTGCCGCTCAAGCCCGGTATATATATCAGGATCTGCATCATAGATCAGGGGGTGGGCATAGCACGAGAGCACCTATTAAATATATTTGACCCCTATTTTACAACCAAGCAGGAAGGGAGCGGTCTCGGTCTATCAACAGGCAGAAAACCGATTACAGATGATATCAGTTTTATTGTGTGAATTTTCTGCACGAATGTCCCCATACCTCAGGTCTTTTTTAGCGAGTATTATTCGATCCGACCGTAATTCTTCTGAATTTATTGAAAAGTTGTCGTAAGCATTAATGCATTTTTAATGTGTAATGTGATGACAATTTCCAATTGATTTTATTGACAAACCAAAATATTATGCTAATGTATGACCATAATTAAGATCAACCAAAATAGAGGTCATATTATGGAGACGCTATCGTTGTCTGAAGCAAAAATGAAACTAAGCGAACTGATCGATAGAGTTCAATCAACCGATGCAGAGGTTGTCATTACGAAAAACGGGAGACCGGCAGCGGTGTTGGTAAGCCCGGATGAATTCGATGGTTGGAGAGAAACGATTTCCATTCAATCGGACCCGGATATGATGGCCGAGATAAAGAAAGGCATTTCCGCTTTAAAGAAAAAGACCAAGGTGTATACCTTAGACGAACTTTTTGAATAAACTATGATTTCCAAGGGACGTATTCGAATAAAACTGAGAGTTCCGGATGAGATCGTCGCATTGATCAGAGGCTGCCACCCCCGGTTGAAAAGAAAAATTCGAGAAGGTTTGCGGCATATCCTGGTGGAACCTGAATCCGGCAAGTTTTTAAAAGATGAGTTGACAGGATTACAAAGTTATCGAATCAGCAAATTCCGGATTATTTACCGAAGAAGCTCTCTGCGAGTTATTGATATCGTTGCCATCGGACCGCGGAAAACGATTTATGAAGAAACGTACCGCATCATAAAGAAAGAATCAGATTATCCATTGTGATGGACTGTGCCCAAATTGTGCCCGTCAAGGTCAAATATTTACTAACAATTCCAAACGAAACCAAAAATACCGAGAAAAATATACATAGAATCAACTGGTTAAAAATACAGGGAAACTGGATTTTCTTACTTTTGGTCTGAAAACCTTTATGTCGGCAGTTCGATTCTATCCGTTATCTTTTTGCCAGCTGCAGTTTCACATCGTTTGACCGGCCCTTGTACAGTTTTACGATTACAGGTGGCATTCTTAGGTATCCTCGTCTTGGCTCATTATCTCCTTTGCAAAGGCGTATCTTTTATCATCAACCCATTGGTCGAATATTTCTTGATAAGTACCCAATTCCATTTCCTTTTTACAGTTACCACACGAAACAAATCTCAATTCACCTTTGTTGATGATATCGGCCATTTTCCCACAGTATATACAAGCAATAATTTTACGCTTCATTTAATTCCTCCTTCGCTGATTGAGGATCATGAATCCTGTTGCTTGAAAAAATATATTAGATACCAACGTCATATTCCGCAGAACCTTGTCCAATCTTTGAAAGATAATGCCGGACCGTATATGCCAGGTCCTCATCAAGCTCTGTGCCTGACAACCATTCAAGATAATCCAGTGGTACATCTCCCATTTTTAATCCTTTGTGCTTGCCAAATGGCATACGTGGCACCAACATCGGTGAACTGCTAATTTGTAGCATATCAGCAACAGGATCGATAGACCGCTCCTTAAACTTGGTATGTATTCTTCGGAACAGACCTTCCGTGACCAGAACATCACCAAGGGCAGAATGTGGTGTGGCATCGATGTTCAGCTTCAGATAGTATCGGAGATACTGCAGATTATACTGGGGTATCACACCTTCCGTGTCCATATACCGTGACAGTTTATAGGTACAGATGAATTTTTTTGGGAACAGACCTTCCCGGTTGAGCATACTGACATCAAACTTCGCATTGTGGGCAACGAGAATGCTGTTTGGATCGGCAAGAAATCGTTTCAGCTTTTTGTGGGTGTCGCTTCCCTTGAATTTTGGCTTGTCCGCTACCATCTCATTTGTGATGTGGTGGATGGACATGGCCTCTATTGAGATGGGCATGCCGGGATTGAACAGTTCATTTATCGGCTTGCCGGCATCGATTTTGAAGGCGATCTGGCAGAGGCGGTCCTCGGATCCTGCGCCTGTGGTTTCTGTGTCTAAGAAGATGAACATCATTTGTCAACCATTGATCACAGTAGAGAGAGATACAAGAATATGTATTCACCATCGTTTATATTGATGGCGATGTCGGCACCCCTTGATTCCGCAAAGATGATCCATGGCGGCTTTCCGGTTCTTCCGCATTCTGTTTTCGGAACCAGATGCAAGTGTGCTTTTCATGAGGTCTATGATTGATTCTGTGACCTGAGCGCATTGTTTTTTCGTAAGATCGTTCTTTGATTGGATTGCGTCTATTATGTCGGCCTTTGTTAATGCCATGTGCTTATATTCCTGCAGGTAGATAGATTGAGATGGGATGTCATACAATGACAAAAATAATCAACGATATCAACCATTTTTTACAGAACTGGTTTAATTTTTTGACAATCCTAATGTTTACTAAAGTAGAAATCTAAATATTCAAAGTGCTTATGCTGTTCTGGCCGTTAACCAAATTGGACGGAAGGACTGAATATGTAAGGTCAAATGACCTTGCTTCTCAGATTAAGAGAGGTGGGGCCAGGAGTGTCATATCGAGGATCGGTGTGAGAGAGTTAGGCTATCCCGGGCCTGATATTGCAAGGTATCCCGGTGTTAGGAATTCATGCGTTACGCGCCTGATATCAATGGGAAGGAAACCGGCTGCAGATGATATCAGTATAGTGTTTTGAACTTTCTGCACGAATGTCCCCTATATCGCGTCCCCTTGACATCCCTTCAGGTAGTAGCTATATATAGATTTTTTTTATGCTTGACATACCGCATATGGTATTGTAATAAAATAATGATATTTTTGTATTCATCTTTCCGTTTATTGGCACATCACCCGATTATCAAAGGCGAAGGAAATGCTCCTGAAAGACAACGGCGGCATCCGGTTTCAAGGTGAAAGAAGGTCGAAGACCATCCCCATCGGTTTCAGCGACCAACGTTCCGGGGAGGAACGCAGAACCGGCAATGATCGGCGCTGCGGTCTGGACCGCAGGAGTCTTAAGGGCTTCCGGGCTTTGATAGGCCAAGATCGTCGCAATGCCTGGGCTGCCAGGGTGTGGCCGCCGGCAATCCGAATTTGAGGTATAAACGGATGTAAGGCAGCTGTTTTGTCCGGCACCAACCTTTACACAAACTCCCTTTGCCATAATTTACTGTTGAAAGAGATGATATTGACATTGTTCCCATTATGCGTATTTTATACGCACTATTAATGGGAACAATGTCAATTACCTGTACTATAATGGTTGCCGAAAAAAACTGGTTAAAAACATAAAAAAATGGAAAGTTATAGCGTTATCCGTTGTGAAAAAGGGCTCTGCCGGAACGGCGAGCATGAGCTGATTCAGGAAGAGCCTCTTTTAATCCGTGTTGATGATAAGCCTTACTCTGTTGTTATGCGGACGCCTGGTGAAGAGATACCTCATGCTGCGGGTTTTTGCCTTGGCGAAGGGCTTGTGGACAGCCGGGATGATTTTGCCTCAATCGGTTTCTGCCGGGATCTTGACCCGAATATCGTGGAAGTCAGACTCAATCCTGAAAGACGGCAAAAGGTTCTTGATATTCTTGACCGAAGGGGTTTCATAAGTCAGACGAGTTGCGGTATTTGCGGCAAAGAGATGGTGAAGGATCTGTATCAGACCCTGCTGCCGGCAGAACACAGTATCCAGATCGATATTGATAAGGTTTTTGTTTGCATTGACAAACTTTCAGAACAGCAGGCCTATTACAGCACGACCCGAGGGTCGCATGCCGCCATGCTTGTCGATTCCCGGTTCGACACATTGTCTTTTGCCGAGGACGTAGGCCGGCATAATGCCTTGGACAAGGCAATTGGAAAACTCCTGCTTGAAGGAAATCTAAGGGATGCCGTAATGGTGGTTCTTTCTTCTAGGATAAGCTACGAACTGGTGCAAAAAGCGGCCAGGGCCCGCCTGTCCCTTATGGTAAGCGAATCCCGCCCAACAGGTCTTGCCGTTGAAATGGGGCAATCCCTGAATATGACCTTGGCCTGCACTGCAAAAGAGTCTGAATTGATAATCTTTTGCGGTGAAAAACGGATATTAAGAAACCTAAGTTGAGCGATTTTTTAAATTTTGAAACGCTCGATTTAGGAGAAAATAACATGCGGACTGTTGCACCTGATTTTATAAGGTGAGGAGCGAGTCCGAGCCCGAAAAGGGAAGTTTTTATAACTTCATTCAAAGGAGGATACAGGATGGCTGTTTTATTTTCTGCGCGCGAAATCGTCGAGGCAGCGGTTGAAAAGGAAAGAAAGAGAAAAGGGTTTTATGCAAACGTCTCAGAATTAAGCACGAATGAAGACATGAAAAACCTTTTTCAATTCCTGAAAGAAGAGGAAGAGAGACATGTCGAAGCCTTTACACAGATACGTGATAACCTGCCGCAGGAAACATATTCGGACGAGTACAGTGAGGACATGCAGGCCTATATGGACTCCGTCATTGACGATCGCCTATATTCCGATATTGATTCAAGGGAATTTGTCCAAAACGCCATAAATGCCAAGAATGTTTTCCGTTTGGCCATTGGCTTTGAGAAAGATGCGATTCTATACTTCAGGGAATTTTTGCCCTATTTAATCGAATCTGACCGGAAAGTCGTTTTGGAATTGATTGAACAGGAGAAAGGTCATATTCGAAAGCTTGCAGAAATGAAGCAGCAGATGGCTGAACCGTATTGAAGGAGGACGCCCGGACTGTCTGATATGGCCCGATCCAAACGCTCTGATAATGACGACCTCGTATGAGCGTTTCAAATTTTAAGAATATTGAATTTAGAAATTTTTATCACCCCAAGCCTAACCGTATTTTTTTGCTTGACTCCGCCTAAATATGTTTGCTATAAAAAACGAATGGTTTTTATAGAGAACAAAAAGGGGCGCGGTCATGCCTCCGGCATTTAAAAGAGTTCCGGCTATTGACAAGTGCTTCGCCATTTTGGAATTGCTTGCCAAGGCCAAAAAACCCTTGGGCATCAGCGACATTTCCAGGCGTCTTGAGCTTAACAAGAGCACGGTCTTTAATATTGTCCACACGCTCATCGACCTGAATACGCTTGAAAACAACTCCAACGGCAAGCTTGTTTTCGGCACGCGCTTTTATGTTCTGGGAAATTCCGCAGGCAGGCGGTCCGAGATTATTCAAATCGCCCGGCCCTATTTGGAGTCGATCAACCGAGAGACTAAGTTATCGGCTTTTTTGGGCATTCGATCGGATTTTAGGACGATTCTTATCGACAAAGTCGATTCGGCCCATGAAATAAAGATATCTTCTGAAATCGGCATGCAGATGCCGATGTTGGCGGGTGCCGGAATAAAGGCCATGCTTTCGCAATTGGCGGACGCCCAAATCGATCAGATTCTGAGTCAATGCAAACTGGAAAAGTTTACACCCAATTCCATTGTGGATAAGGAAGTCTATAAAAAAGATATTCTGAGGGTTCGCGAGGAAGGCATTGCCTATGACTTGGAGGAATATATCGAAGGAATGGTTGCCTTTGCCGTGCCCATTAAAACCAGCAGCCGGAATCTCCAGGCCGCCATCTGGACCGTTGGGTTAACGAGCCAGGTGCACGAGGCGTCCATCCCGGAGTTAACCAAGTTTCTGAAAGGGATTTCCCAAGAAATTAATTGTCGTAATTAAAGGCTTATTAACAGAGAGGGCTACGAAAATGAGGTACGGAGAGACAGGGGTAAATTTAGAAATTGATCTATCCCGAGGAAACATTGAGAAGGTCGAAACTGACCCAAGATCAACCGAGCTTTTTCTGGGGGGGCAGGGTACTGCCGCCAAGATACTGTGGGATAGGGTTCCTCCTGACGTTGAACCTTTTTCTCCCAAAAATCTGCTCATATTCAGCACCGGTTTGTTGCATGGCACACCGGTTCCCGGAGCCAATCGTGTAGCCGTGAATACTTTTTCTCCCCAGACAAACTTAATGTCCCATTCATTAATGGGAGGATTTTTCGGGCCGGAACTGAAATATGCCGGTTATGACAAAATAGTCATTCGCGGTAAGGCCCCCGATCTGGTTTATTTGTATATAAACAATGACAAAGTGGAAATACGTGATGCCACGCATCTTCGGGGGAAAGGCTGTACGGAAACCGGAGACCAAATTAAAAAAGAGTTGAAGGACGACAGAGTTCAGGTCGCCGCTATCGGCCTGGCCGGTGAAAACAGGGTCTATACGGCTTCCATCGATCACGGTCACTCCAGCGCAGCTCGAGGGGTAGGCGTGATCATGGGAGACAAACGGTTAAAGGCAATCGCCGTCCGCGGAACAAAGGACATCAATGTCGCCCGGCCGGATGAACTCTTTGAGTTATGCCTGCACATGCACAAGAAAATTGCCGAGAGCGATGGCTGCGGGGATTGGATGGCGGTTGATGAAGACGACAGTTTCCACCACAATAATTTTGCCTGGGGCAACGCGCGTACGCGGATAAAAAATTATTGGAGCAAGGAACTCGAAGACAGGTGGCGGAATCTGAAATATGATCATATGGACCGACAGACAAGTTGTTTTAACTGCCCGAAGAAATGCCGCAATGTGATTTCCTACGGGAAAGGTAAAAGATTTGCCTATAAATGCTACGGCAAAGATACCTATCATATGGCGGCCTTTCAAGAACTGGACTTTAGCTATGAGATCCTGGGGGTTGCTCAGGAATATGGCGTGGACTCATACTCAACGCCACAAGTTATGGCCTTTGCCCTTGAGCTTTACGAAGCCGGTATTTTGACCGATCAGGACTTACCAGGAATGCCGTCCGACGTCAGGGGAAGATTTTTCTACCTGCTTGAAAAGATTGTTCACCGGGAAGGGATTGGAGATATATTGGCCAACGGTGTTTCTCAGGCAGCCATTCAGATCGGCAACGGTGCGGAAGCCTACGACCATAATACCACGAAAAAATTTGAGCAGCTGCCCATCAAACTGGGAAAGCTGAACCCCCCCTATTTTCTCATGATAGCCACGGGTGAGAAGATGGCCATTACCCAGATTGAAGGGTCCTTCCCCCAAGACCCGCTTCCTACCATGGAGGAGAGACAAAAATTTGTAGACGAATGGGAAGCAGTCCCTGATGATAGATTTAAAAATTATTTTCTGGAATGGGAAAAACGTAACGATATATCCAATGAAGCATCTTGTGCCATTACGGATTGGAATGAGGCGATGCATTACATTGATGACAGCACCGGACTCTGCGGATTCGTGTCATCATTCAGAGGCCAGTTTGGCGGAAGTGTTCCATACCACATGAATAATATACCCCAGATCATCTCACTTGCGACCGGCATGGAGGTTGATAAAGAAAGCCTATGGAAAAATTTTCAAAGGATCCGAACGCTTGTTAGAGCCCTTAATGTAAGAAGAGGTCTGAGGAGAATAGATGAGAAGCCTCCTGAGGACCACTGGGCGGTAAGAGACCATGAGTTTGAACAAAAACTGCTTGACGACTATTATGAATTCAAGGGATGGAATAAAGATGGGATTCCCACCAAAGAGACCTTGGACAAACTGGACCTGGACTATGTCAGCGACGACTTCATAAAAAGGGGGATCCTGATGGATAATGAAGGTACTCCTGCCAAAGAGACTTCGAAGAAAAAAGAGAAGAAATAGAGTGGAGGGCGTGAGCCGTGAAGGGTGATAAAAAGAAGAAAATAATTAAAGACATAAAAGTTGATGTTGATAAATGCACGGGTTGCCGGTCATGTGAGTTGGCCTGCTCCGCATTTCACGCCGTGCCGAAATATAGCAGCATTAATCCGGCGAGGTCCCGGATTCGGGTGATTATTGATGAACTGAATGACGTGTATGTCCCGGTACGTGCCGGTGGCTATATTCAGGCCGAATGCAATGGGAGAAACCTTTACACGGTTAATGGAAAGGAATACAGCGAGTGCAGCTTTTGCCCTGCTTCATGCCCATCCAGGGATTATTTCAAAGAACCGGATTCCGGTCTTCCTTTAAAATGTGATATGTGTGAAGACGATCCGCCTCTGTCAGAGCCCATGTGTGTACAGGCGTGCGAATTTGATGCCCTGATTTACGAAGAAAGGGAAGAGGAGATCGAAGAAGAAGAAGTGAAGCGGGGAGAGATGGAGATCGCCTTCGAATCATTAGTAAAAAAGCACGGGAAGAAGAAGGTGATGGATACCTTTATGCGGTTATCAAAGAGCTAAAATATTAAGTCGAAAGAAGAGGCTAAGAAAGATAGTGGAGACGGTAGCACCCGAAAAAGAGATAATCGATGTCAT
>CAYTAQ010000169.1:0-8441 GCA_964435695.1 uncultured Desulfobacterales bacterium
ACATCCGTTATATATTCATATTTGCCTTTTCATCACACGATGCAATGCATGAGAATACCAAGAAAAACTATCCACACACTACCGATGCGCACCACCTATCGTATCGAGCGCAGAAAAATATTATAGAGATAAACTGGCAGATAGGGTGAAAAATTTTCAAATAAGCCCGAAGGCATATTTCTGCCTGGGTATTATGCTTGAAGAAATTTCTTGCATGCACCATAAAAAGTATGTTATTTTGTACAATATTAATACCAAATGAGGTGCAATATGCAAAAATTCAAAATTGATGAAGACATCAGGCCCCTCTCAGAAGTCAGAAGTGCCATGGCAACTTATATAAAGCAAGTCCATGATACAAAACGACCCGTGATTATCACTCAGCATGGTAAAGGTGTAGCCGTTCTTTTAGGCGCAAATGAATTTGAAGCGATGCAAGAAAAAATTGAGCTTCTATCAGATGTTCAAACCTCTCTCAGCCAACTGGCAAAAGGAGAAGGAATCACCCACAAAAATGCCAAAGACAAACTGCTGAAGCGAGTTCCGAAATGAAAATATTATGGTCTCCTCTTGCCGTTGAGAGGGCATCGGAAATCGTCGATTATATCGCTCAAGACAAGCCGGAGGCAGCAACTAAATGGATCCATACAGTATTTTCAAAAGTTGAACAGCTACGATCACACCCTGAAATAGGACGAATGGTCCCTGATATCCATGAGCATCAATTCCGCGAGCTTATTTACGGTAACTACCGTATTATTTACCGTATGGAAGCAAAACAAATATCCATACTGACCATCCGTCATGGCAAACAGATATTGCCAATAAATGAAATCAAGGTATAATATGTGCATTGACACACATTAAAATGTGTAGTAATTTGTGTAAAAATTGGAGGTCATTATGCCCACAAACTTAGCTATCGACCCTGAATTATTAGAAAAAGCATTAAAGGCAAGCGGTTTAAAAACTAAAAAAGATACGGTAAATCTGGCTTTGAAAGAATTGATTAACAGGCGCAAGCAATTGGAAATAATAGATTTATTCGGCAAGATGGACCCGGATCCTGATTACGATTATAAAAAAGGGAGAAATCGGTGAAAGTTCTCGTTGACACACCTATATGGTCATATGCTTTACGAAGCTCCAAGAAAGAATACCAAAATGAAAGAAATCAACTTGAATTGCTTATCAGAGATCAAAGGGCGCTTATCATCGGTCCTATCCGACAAGAAATTTTATCGGGATACAGTGATCTACGAAAATACAAAAAATTAAAAGAAAAACTCTCATTCTTTGAAAATACGCCAATTAGGGATATTGACTATGAATCTGCTGCGGAATTATGTAATCATTGCAGAAAAAAAGGTGTTCAGGGCTCCCATATCGATTTTCTTATATGTGCCGTAGCAAAGAGGATAGATGTTCCAATTTTTACCACCGATATAGATTTTCCGAACTATCAAAAGGTAATTTCCATAAAACTATTTGAGATAAAATAGGGGACGTCCGTTATATATTTATATTTACATCTTCCTTTCCATATGCTAATAAAAACGCATGCCCAGAAAATCCCGTATAGACGCTCCCGGTGCCTTACACCATGTTATTATCCGAGGTATTGAACGCAACCCCATCTTTAAAGACACCATCGATCGAAAAAACTTTTTAGATCGCCTGGAAAAATTATTGCCTGATAGCCAAACCGCCTGCTATGCATGGGCGCTGATGCCCAATCATGTCCATCTGCTGATGAAAACCGGTCTCATGCCCATGGCCACCGTGATGCGCCGGCTGCTGACAGGGTATGCGCTCCAATTCAACCGCAGGCACCAGCGCCACGGCCACCTGTTTCAGAATCGCTACAAATCCTTTCTGTGTGAAGAAGACATTTATCTAAAGGAACTGGTGCGCTATATCCATTTGAATCCGCTGAGAGCGAAAATCGTGGCAGACTTGAATGCGTTAAAAGCCTATCCGTATTCCGGTCACAGCGCCTTGATTGGCAAGATTAAAAATCACTGGCAGGATATTGATTATGTTTTGCGCCTATTCGGAAAAACAAAAAGAGACGCCAGGCGGATGGTTGCAACTTTTCTGGCCAAAGGTGTTTCCCAGGGACGGCGGCCGGATTTGGTAGGAGGCGGTCTGGTGCGATCGATGGGCGGATGGACAACCCTCAAAGGCCTTCGCAAAAGCGGCACACGGATCAAGGGTGATGAAAGAATATTGGGATCATCGGATTTTGTTGAGAAAGTTCTAAAAGCAGCGAATGAAGACTTGGAAGAAAAAGCCCAATTGGGTGCAATGAAGCTTGAACTGGATAGCGTGATACCTAAAGTGGCAAATTACTTTGATCTTGAAGTGGAAGATTTGAAAACGCCAAGCAAGCAGCGGCGGATTACCGAAGCCAGAGCCGTGGTGTGCTATCTGGCTGTTCGAAAGCTGCGGCTGAGCTGTGCTGAAGTATCGCGAAGCCTGAACATCAGCCCATCAACCGTGAGTGTGGCCGTGCAGCGCGGGCAAAAGATAAAAGATATCAAGGAGATTCAGGAAAAGTTGAAAATCAAATTAAAAACTCCTTCGCATCTTGAGCGAAGGGGGCGGTAACTGCTCTTTCGAGCTTGAAAACAATGCTGCAGGAACTTTCCATTAAAAATTTTGCGATTATCGACGATCTCCGGATTCAATTTTCAGGTGGGTTCAGCGTATTAAGCGGTGAGACCGGTTCAGGAAAATCCATTATCATCAACGCCGTCAATCTGCTTTTAGGGAGCAGGGCGACGCCGGGGTTAATCCGCACGGGCGCAGACCAGGCCGAGCTCGAAGCCCTGTTTGCCGTAATTCCCGAGAGCCTGACCGCAAAGCTGATGCATGAAAAAGACATTGACGCATCCGAAGGCCTTTTGATTCGCCGAATTATTTCAAGAAACGAGCGGCATCGTGTCTATGTTAACGGCCGGCTGTCCACCATGCAAGTGTTAAAGGACATCACCCAAAATATTGCCAGCATATCGGGTCAGCACGCGCACCAGGGATTGTTAAAAGAAGACCAGCAGCTTTTGATCATTGATCAATTCGGAGACCTCCTGCCCCTGCGAGGGCGGGTTTTTTCCTGCTATCATCAAATTCTGCCATTGATTAAGGAGATGGAAACGCTTGAAGCATTGCAAACGAGGCAAGGCGAGCATCTGGACCTGCTGCAGTTTCAGCAAAAGGAAATTCAGGAAGCCGGCATCATATCCGGCGAGGATACACAACTGGAACAGGAAGCGCAAAAGCTGAAACATGCGGAAATGCTCTATGAAATCATCTACAATGGCCTTGAGATGCTGTACGATGCGCCGGGTGCTGTCCTGGAAAGACTGATGGAAGTCAGCAAAGGAATCGATCAGGTTGCATCCATCGACAGCGCGCTCATCCAACAGACCAAAGCCCTGAATGATGCTGCTTACAATATTGAAGCGGTAGTGGAAGAATTGAGAGTCTATCTGCAACGGATTCAAATGGATGACAAGCGCCTTGAATCCATTGAAGAGCGCCTGGATATGCTCCGGAAACTCAAACGAAAATACGGCGGATCCCTTGAGGCCATCCAGACGCACGAGATTGCAATTGAAAAAGAACTCCATCAGGCACATCACATTTCCGAAAAAATCTCTGAAACAGAAAAAACGCTTTTAAACCTGCAAAAAAAAGCAAGGGAACTGTCCGAGGAATTATCCGAAAAAAGACATGAAACGGCCTCTCGTCTTGCATATCAGGTGGAGGCTGAGCTTGCATCTCTTAAGATGGCCAATACAAAATTTCAAATTATGTTCGATTCCATTGCCAGCGGCTTTGGAACAAGTCCGTATCTTGTACACAAAAACAGAATGATAACGGACAGCGGTTTTGATTGCGCGACGTTCTTGATTTCAGCCAACGTGGGAGAGGCGCTGAAACCGATGTCCGAAATCGCATCCGGGGGAGAGCTTTCAAGAATTATTCTGGCGTTGAAGGTCATTCTGGCCGGGAACGCATCCGTTGAAACCGTGGTGTTTGACGAAGTGGACGCAGGCATCGGCGGTGAAGTTGCGGAGGTCGTCGGGAAAAAACTGGATCAACTTGCAAAAACCCACCAGGTCATCTGCATTACCCACCTGCCGCAAATCGCTAAATTTGCCCGTCATCATTTCAGGATAAGCAAACATGTTCGCGTGGGGAGAACGGAAACAAACATCGAACAATTAGGCGATAAAGAACGTATCCAAGAGATCGCCAGAATGCTCGGTGGGCAAAAGATTACCCCGAAAACGCTTGCCCATGCCAAGGAGCTGGTGGAGCGAAAATAGCCCGCATTTTTCATGAAAATATTTTCATGAAAAATGCGGGCTATTTTATAATTTTAATTTGTTCATGTTCTCTCAAATTCATCTGTTTTAAGCCTGTGGCAACCTTCATATACCTAATCAGAATCCGTATTTTCTACAAACTTAATCCGTCTTGTAATTTTCTGAATCCTTTATAATTATCAATTATCAATGGTTAATTAATAATTAATAATGGCAAATCCAGAAATACAGCCAGTGCCATGACACTCTACAGCATACCACCCATATTATCCCTTTTGTGTTTCCTCGGTTTGGCGATCCTTACCCTCGCGCGCAAACTCAAAACAACGGTCAATGTCCTTTTTTTTCTGCTCTGTTGTTTGGGCATTTTTCTTTACGCGGACATTTTGATTATTTTTCATATAACCTCCGAGAATAGCGCATTGTTCGTAAGTCGCCTGGATCATGTTTTCGTGATTTATACCATCCCTGTCTTTATCCATTTTTTTCATGCATACCTAGGTGTTACCGGACGAAAATGGTTGATCTATTTGTCCTATGCCTATGCGTTTTGTCTCATGTGGTTTGCCTTTACACCCCTTTGCATTGAAAAGATGAACCATCATCCATTTGGATTTTACGGTGACGGGGGCGGTCTCTATCCGCTGGTCGCATTAGGCGCTGCAGGCGCAATGGTATACAGTGTCGTTATTATCTTTCATTCGATTCGTCTTGAAAAAAGGAGTATCCAAAAAAATAAGCTGAAATATATGCTTGTCGGTTTCGGCATACTGGGGGTGTTGAATGGATTAAATGTGCTGCCACTGCTGAACTATGGAGTGTATCCACCAGGGGCCTTCAGTTTTATTCCCCTCATCATTTTTGCTGTCGGGCTTTTTAAATACGATCTGCTCGACATGGGGATCATTATTAAAAAAAGCCTCCTGTATTCCGTAATAACCGCTGTGTTGACCTGCATGTATGCATTGATAGTGGCTTTTGCCAATGATGTGTTTTACGATACCCGGTATAATGCATCGATTCTCTTTCCGCTGTTGTTCTTTTTTTTCGTGGCAATTGTTTTTGGACCGATCCAAGCGAAGGTTCAAAAAGGCATGGACAAGATTTTCAAGAGAGGAAACTATAATTTTCACGCGGCCATTAACCAGATCGGACAACGCATTGCATCATCTTTGGCAGTCGACACCCTATCAGCCCGGTTGACCACCGGTATTGGAAATAAAATGCAAATTGAACATGTTGCGCTTTTTTTAGAGAACCAGAGGCGCCATCAGTTTGTCAGGGTTGCGGCTGCAGGTTTTGGGGGGCGCAGGAACGCATTGGATCGTATAGGCGAGAATTCGCCATTGAGCTGTTTCAGCAAAAAAGAGACTCAACCGATTTTAAAAAAATATCTTATGGAAAGGTCCGACGATCCTGAGATAAAACGGGTGCTTTTGGACATGGAAAAAATTTATGCGGAAATTATTTTTCCGTTGACAATTGAATCCCGATGCATCGGTTTTATTACCCTTGGAGAAAAGAAATCCGGTTGTCTTTACACGCGAGAGGAAATCGATCTTCTATTCACACTGTCTGTTCAAGTGTCTCTTGCCATAGAGAATGCGCGGTCATACAGGCGTCTCGATGATTTGAATAGAAACCTGGAAGAAATGGTCTACAAAAGAACCCTTGCGCTTCAAAAGGCCCTCTCTGAAAAAGAAAAATCCCAGGAGCAGTTGATCCGTTCTGAAAGCCTTGCCGCGATAGGTCAGCTTGTGTCCGGAATTGCTCATGAACTCAACAACCCACTTTCCGCAGCCATCAGTTTGATTCAATCCACAAATGAGGACCTCAGGGCGCCGGTTGCCCCGGACAAAGAGAGCTTGACGGATGATCGTTTGAAAGGAGATCTCGTTTTTGCAGAAAAGGAACTCAATCGGGCAAAACAGATTGTTGCAAGCATCCTTTGCCTGTCACGTCAGACGCATACCTATACCGAAGCCGTCAACCTCAACGTGGTGGTTCACGATGCATTGAAGGTGCTGCAAGGCTATATCAAGCAAAACAGCATCACTGTAAATCACGCTTTTGGGGCGGATATCCCTTCTATTCAAGGAAACTTTGCAAATCTTGGGCAAGTTGCCATCAATATTATCAAAAACGCGTGCCAGGCTGTTAAGTCATCCAAGGGTATCCTGCATGTTTCGACACACTATCTGAAGGATGCCAGGCAGGTTGTTTTTTCGTGCCTGGATAACGGGGCGGGAATTCCTGAATCCATTCGAAAAGATATTTTTAAGCCGTTTTTCACAACCAAACCCGTGGGGCGCGGCACCGGCCTTGGTTTGTATATCTGTCATGAAATTATTCGAAAACACAATGGAAAGATTGTACAGGAAAATCAGCAAGGCGGTGGTGCGCTGTTTGAAGTATATCTGCCTATCCGTGAAGCGTGATCACGCATCACCATTTTTATATTTACGGCGAAAATTTAAGTCATGTCTTGACAATCTTGCAGGGATGATAATAAAAATACTACTTTATTACGAGTGATGATTGCATCAAGAGGAAGGAAACTATGCCGATATATGAATTTAAATGTTTGAAATGCAATAACTTTTTTGAATTTCTCTTTATGGGAGCAGATGATCAGGCGCAGATAACGTGTCCGAAGTGCCAGTCCGAAAAATATGAACGTGTTCTCAGCACCGCCAGATTTGCCATGGGCGGCGGTTCGGATAACAAGCAAGGCGTCACAAGTCAAACACGCTCCTGCTCAAGCGGTTCTTGTACGACCTACACCATACCGGGACCAAATGGCTAATCCGAATTTCTCATGAAGTCTTCGCATGACACGCTCAATTGCCGTGTGCTCGAATCCATGCATGCCGGAGAGACATCGGCCGAATCCGGCCATACGTCAAAAATAAACTTCTAAAGGATATCTCAATGCAGCAAATACACCTTCAGGAAAAAGAGCAGTTTAGAAAGCTCTTTGAGCAGGAGGATATCGATAATCTGGAAGATCGGATAAAGATTCTTGAAGTTTTTTTACAGACCGAGCGCCACATATCTGAACTTGAACTCATAAAAATTACCAAGCAGAACGGTATGCTGTTGAGGCCGGAGTTTATTGCAGACACCCTTGATCTTATGTGCCGTTATGGATTTGCTTCCAAGCTCACATTTGAAAACGGCGTCGTACGATATGAACACCGGCATATCGGTCAGCACCATGACCACATGATCTGTACCAAATGCAAAAAAATTGTTGAATTTGAGAATGATCAACTGGAAAAACTTCAAGTGCAAGTTGCATCTACGTATGGTTTCCACATGTTGCAGCATCGAATGGAAATCTACGGCATCTGCTCGAAATGCTTGAAAAAACGCTTGGGTACCATCCCGCTGATGGCGGCGAAGCAGGGTGAACAGTTAATTGTGAAGCAATTTATTGGCGGGTCTCAATCCAAAATGCGCTTGCTGAGCATGGGATTAAGGATCGGAGACAGAATCGATGTCATCACGAACCTGAACAAGGGGCAGCTTGTCATTGCCTTGGATTTTAAACGGTTGGTTCTCGGAAGGGGCATGGCTGAAAAAATATTGGTTCAACCGGTTGATTAAAGTGTTTTCCTATTTGAAGTGAGCAAATAGCGGGTGAAAAAAATGAAGTGCTATCTGCGTCGGCTTTCCATCATCGCAGCCTTTTTTGTTGTTTTTAGCGCGCATTATGCCGCAGCAGAAAGATTGTCGGTTTCGGCCCAGATTGCGAATATTCGCTCCGGTCCGGCAACAACGTATGACATTCTGTGGCAGGTTCAGAAATATTATCCAATTTTGGTATTGAAGAAGTCGGGTCCCTGGATCAATTTTAAAGACTTTGAGGGGGATGAGGGATGGATTCACCGATCACTGATCCAACAGACCCCCACCGTCATCACCATCAAGGAAAAATGCAACATTCGTTCAGGTCCTGGAGCCCAAAACAGAATTCTTTTTACCGTAGAAAAAGGAATGATGCTAGCGAGTCATCAAGCGGTACATTATAAAGGTACGTTAGAAGTAGCTAATGAATCTAATATTGTTATTGAATATTTATTTCCAACAGTACAGGTGTAAATA
>CAYTAQ010000170.1:0-8371 GCA_964435695.1 uncultured Desulfobacterales bacterium
CTGGTAATGCCCCTGACGTATGAAGGACCGGCTCTCCTTTGTATCGGACCGCTCTGCCTGACACGTCCCGGCGTTCTCCTTTCCGCTCAAATCAGCCTGAAATCAGTTGCCATTCTATCAGCATTTATGGCCCTGGTGGCCACCATGACCGTCGCAACCCTAGGACATGCGTTGAACCGTATGGGGCTGCCCGATAAACTGGTGCATCTGCTTCTGATCACCTATCGGTATATTTTCGTCATCGAACAGGAATACCAGCGACTAATTCGCGCCATGAAAATTCGTGGTTTCAAACCCGGCACGAATCTTCATTCATATAAATCCTATGCATATCTCATCGGCATGTTGTTCGTCCGGTCTTCGACAAGGGGGGAACGGGTTTATCAGGCAATGAAATGCAGAGGATTTTCCGGCAAGTTCCACACCCTCTGGACCAATGAACCCAGCCGTCACAATTGGATATTTTCACTGATCATGACAGCCGTCATTTCTTTTTTAATTATATGTGAGTTATGGTAAAAAACGAATTAATCATTAATCTCAAAGGAATCACCTATAACTATCCCAACCGTGAACCTGTATTGAAAAATCTTGATCTACAGCTTTTCAAAGGGGATCGAATCGGGCTGGTTGCGCCCAACGGCTGTGGCAAAACAACCCTTTTTCACGTCATCATGGGTCTTTTAATACCGACTGCCGGCACTATCGAGATCTTTGGGAAAAAGCGTTGCCGGGAAAAGGATTTTGCTGATGTACGCCACCGCATCGGTCTGCTTTTCCAGGATGCGGATGATCAGCTCTTTTCGCCAACCGTACTGGAAGATGTTGCATTTGGTCCACTCAACCTTGGGAAATCACGGGAAGAAGCCATTGAAATCTCCAGACACACGCTTGATTTCCTCGGGCTGAACGGATTTGAAAACCGCATCACGTTTAAACTTTCCGGCGGTGAAAAAAGACTGGTATCTCTTGCGACCTTGCTGGCGATGGAACCTGAGGTCCTGCTTTTGGATGAGCCGAGCAATGCATTGGATACATCCACAAAATCGAAGCTGGTAAACATCCTCCACGACCTTAAACTTTCCTACATCATGATATCGCACGAATTTGATATGTTATCGGAAACCACCGATATGATTTATAGTATGGAAGATGGCAGGATAATTCTGGATGAGCATGAGTACGTCCATATTCACAAACACCTCCATAAAGTCGGCAAACAGCCGCACAGGCATGTATAATGATTCATTTTATTGAAACCATAGGCCGATGCCTTCGTATGAACCGACCCGTCAGTATCGCGACGATTATCTCTCATGCAGGCTCGACTCCCCGGACAGCAGGAACGCAAATGCTTGTCATGCCGGACGGCAACATCATGGGGACCATCGGAGGGGGGAAAGTGGAATCGGAAGTCATCGCGGCGGCATCGAAATTATTCAGCTCAGGAAAAGCGCAGCTAAAATCATTTGATCTCAATCAATCAGGCGCTTCGGACGACCTGGACATTATCTGCGGCGGGAGCCTCTCCATTTTGATTGAATCCATCGACGGCACAAACGACAATCTGAGATTTTTTAAAAACCTCGCAGCCCAATACCGCCAAGGCAGCGACTGTCTTACAATCACCGCCCTATCGCAGGGAAAAGATGAATTTACGATTATGGATCGGTATCTGATTCTGAACGATGGGTCCGTCCAGGGCAGTTTTCCGTATCCGGACCATGTGTTGAAGCGATTGATTTCAAAAACATACGGACAAAGAGCCATAGTGCTTCTGCCGGTTGACGATCAGCTTTTCCTGGTGCAGCATCACCATTTGACGGACGGGACCGTTTACATTTTTGGCGCAGGCCACGTGGCCCGACAGCTCGCAGGGCTCACCAAAATGATGGGGTTTTACACCGTGGTACTGGATGACCGTGAAGAATTCGCCAATCGCCGACGATTCACGGATTCGGATGAAATTGTCGTTCTGGAGTCTTTTGAAAATGCATTTGAAGGCAGGATATTCGATTCCCATAGTTACATTGTCATCGTCACCAGAGGTCACTCCCACGATAAAACCGTCCTGGCCCAAGCATTGAAAACCGCTGCCGGATATATCGGAATGATCGGCAGCAGAAGAAAACGGGATATCATCTACCAAAAACTTCTGGATGAAAAATTTTCCCAGGCGGATATCGATCGGGTCCACTGCCCCATCGGACTTGAAATCGGGGCGGAAACACCTGAAGAAATAGCCGTGAGCATTGTGGCCGAACTCATCCTCAAAAGAGCCGCCTCGCATTTTTCATAACAGTCATAGCGAAATCAACATTATCCACAAAAGCCTATTTATTAAAGGTTTGTGATATCCTTATCAAAGTTCATGCAATATTCAGGTAATAATTTTCTTGTGGAAAAGGAACAGACATTCTATAAACCAATCTCGTCGTTTCATCTTTTTTAATAATCGGAAACTGAAACTTTTTAAAAATGGCGTATGTCAACTTCACGAACCAGAGACCTTTTCGTATAAATGCCGTGTTTTTTGATTTCGACGGCACGCTCACTCTACCGGGTGCCCTGAACTTTTCAGTCATTAAAAATAAACTGGGTTGTCCCGAAGAGATGCCGGTTCTGGAATATATCCAGCGTATACCCGACCTCGTGCAGCGCGAAAGAGCTTTTGAACAGTTGAATGAATTTGAGAGTGAGGGTGCAGTAAATTCGGTACCGAACCCGGGCGCTGAAGACCTGCTGTCTCATATCCGTTCAAAGGGTCTTCCAATCGGACTGATTACAAGAAACAGTCTTGAATCTGTCAAGAAAGCCTTAACGAATTTCCAAAACACCGACCTGTCTGATTTCGATATCATAATCACAAGGGATGTGCCGGTTTTGCCGAAACCAAGTGCTGAGGGGATTCTGCTGGCCGCTCGCAAACTCAAGATCAAGCCGGATACGATCCTGATGGTGGGGGATTATCTATTCGATATTCAGGCGGGCAATCATGCCGGTGCCATCACCGTGCACCTGGACATACAATCCAATTTTGATAAAACGCAGGTGGAAAGCGATTTTACGGTTTCAAATCTGAGCGAGATCAAACCGATTATTCGTATGGGCATGCCTCTGGGACAAGGGAAATTACCCAATGATATGCTGGAAAACTTCCTGGGTCGGTTTCAGATTGAAGATTCGGCGCTGCTGATTCAACCGGGTGTCGGCGAGGACATCGCAGCCGCAGACATCAGCCGGGAAGAAGTTCTCATTTTAAAATCAGATCCCATCACATTTGCCACAGATGCCATCGGAAAGTATGCCGTTGCCGTCAATGCCAATGATTTAGCCACCGCCGGAGCCGTCCCACGCTGGTTCATAACGACACTCCTGTTCCCGGTGGGCAGTACCGGGTCAAAAATCTGGCATGTGATGAAAGAACTCAATGAGGTATCCCAAAAATTCGGGATTATTCTTTGCGGCGGCCATACCGAAATTACCGATGCGGTCACAAGACCCGTTGTTATCGGGTCCCTGGCAGGAACCGTTGCAAAAAACAAGCTGATTGATAAAGGCAACTTGTGTGAAGGCGACAAGGTGTTGATGACAAAATCGGTTGCCGTGGAAGGAACCGCCATCATTGCGCGCGAATTTGGGGAAGACTTGCGCTATAAAGGTTTTAGGGATTCGGAGATATTGGAGTGCAAAAATTTTTTAGATCACATCAGTATTGTGGAAGAAGCAGGTATTGCGTGTAAAACAGGCGGTGTATCCGCCATGCACGACGTCACTGAAGGAGGTCTTGCCACAGCTGTAACGGAATTAAGCATTGCCGGACAGCATCAAATCAGAATCCACATGGAAAGCATTCCGGTTTTCGACCAAACCCGCCGCCTATGCCAGGCATTCGGCCTCTCCCCTCTGGGCCTTATTGGTTCAGGCAGCCTTTTGATATGCTGCAGACCGGAAAAGACAGATACGGTGACACAGGCGATTCGAGAAGCCGGCATCCCTGCCACTTGCATTGGCGAGGTCATGGAAAAGGGGCACGGAGTTGTCGCATGGGAGGATTCCGGACCCGTCGAATGGCCTCATTTTGAAGTGGATGAACTGGCACGATTGTTTCAAATTACTAACAAATCACAATGACCATTAACCTAACACTGTTTATCATTGGGTTATTAACGCTGTATTACAGCGCCGGTTGGCTTGTGAAAGGCTCATCCAGTTTTGCAAAACACATCGGTATGCAACCGGTTGTCATCGGATTGACCGTGGTTGCTTTCGGAACCTCCGCACCGGAACTGATGGTCAGCCTTGTCTCCTCAATAAAAGGCAAGTCCATGATCGCCGTCGGCAATATTATCGGAAGCAATATATGCAATATCGCATTGGTGTTGGGAATGACCGCCATTTTCCAGCCCATCAAGAGCCATCCCTCCGTCATAAAACGCGACATTCCCATTATGATCGGGATCTCCTTTTACCTGCTGGTAATCTCTTTTAACGGTACCATCGGACGGTATGAAGGCCTAAGCCTCATTTGCGGAATAGTGCTTTATATTTTTTACAATTATCGCATTTCATCCAGGAATTCCTGCCGGGAAGACAGCGCCGTAACCTGCGATATCAAAGATATAACCACCATTGCATCCCCCTCAAAACAAGTCCTCTCGATCGTCGTTGGGATCGCTGGCGTCGTTCTCGGTGCCGACCTGTTAATCGATTCCGCAGTGAAGATTATGGAAATTTTCGGTGTCAGTGAAAAATTCATCGGTCTGACGGTCGTTGCATTTGGGACGTCCCTTCCTGAATTGGCCACATCGGTTGTTGCCGCCATAAGAAAAGAATTGGATATCAGTATCGGCAACATTATCGGAAGCAATGTCTTCAACATATTGGCCGTGCTGGGAGCCGCCGCCCTGGCCAATCCGATTTCTATTCCCGGGGGGCTTGTTAAAAGCGGGCTGGTTATAGACTATGCCGTCATGACAGCCACCAGCGTGCTTCCATTGATCATGATGCGACGTACATACGCGCTCTCCCGAAAAAACGGTATCGTTCTGGTGCTCTGTTACGTGGGGTATATCGTCTATCTTGTACTAAAATCAATATGATAGCGGTTGTCATAATATTAATTGTCACGCAGATATATCAATGGCTGTCAGTAATCCAGGTCAGATGGAACAGATTTATGACAACCGGTATATTCAATGGACATATTTTGATGATAATGGTATAAGCAAACATCATGATTTCCTTCCTAAAAAGCAGATCAAAACTTCCAGGGATGGATGCGTTCGCACTCTCTGCGTATCACTTGAACTTTTCCATGGAAAAAATACAGCCGGGCGTGGACAACATCCGGCATGATGTTTATCTGAGCCCCGCCTTTTGTCTTCTGGCCGGCAAGATTATACCGCAATTCATTGCGAGGCATATTCATTTAGATCAATTTTTCAGCCTCGAAAAACCCGATGTCTGGGCAAAAAATGTTTCGGAATTCAAACGCCTTTATCGCCTGATCATCGAAGATGCCATCAATAAATCAAAACTGGAAAATAATCCGGAAATCGATTATCTGGGGCAAATTGCCATCATAAAATTTTTGATTGCCGATATCCGAAACCAGTTTGAAAATATTGCCGGCCAAATCAAAAATATTATCAGGAAATATAAGTCGACCCATTCTCAGGAAATCAGCGATTCCGCCAAAACAAAAGAGACGCTCTCCAGTGTGCTGCAAAACAGTGACGCAGTCCTGAGAGACGCCGGCAATGAATTGTTTCAAATATTAGCGGATGTCAACCAAAATGAACTCAGGACAATTCGTGAGGCAAATTTCGGCCTTCACAGGCTTTTGCCTGACGATGTTATAAAAAATCCGGTTTTTCATACCAAAGATCCCTTCCATGATGCTTTCCTCATTGATGCTTATGATGTGATCTTTGGCCGTCGGATCGAAGATCCGGACAACTATGACAACCTCATTGCTCTGTTAAAAACCCTTTTCCGGCAATTAAACAAGCAGACTCCGGAAACAGGCCCGATGAAAGGGGACGACGAAAATACGCCGGCTGAAAATGGCGCCGGCAGCTCACCCGATGATTTCGACCCTGAACATTTTATTAAGCAAATAGACAATATCAACACCCTGCTGAACTGGCGTCAAACCAAAGAGGATTTAAAAAAGCTTAAGAAAAAGAAATCGCCGAAACAAGCGCTGGTCGCCCAAAAAGCATTGCTCGAGAATCAGAAGCTTGTTTTAGCAAATTTTTATAAAACATTCAAAAAAGCCAAATTAATCAACCGAATCGCCGCATCGTATGAAATGCTTCCCATTTACAAGACCTATTGCCCGCCATTGGTTCCCCAGCAGATTCTGCTTTTCATGATCGATCCCAGATCCAGGAAAGCTGTCATTAAAAGACTCAAACAACTCAAAAAATTATACTATCAGCCCTTTTCTCTCAAGCCTATCAGGAAGCAGATCAAAAAGTTGGAATTCCTGCGGACCAAACAGAAGAAGCTGTACTTGATTCGATATCTAAATGGTATTGCACGCTATCATCGGGATTTAGAAAATTATAAGATACTGAATGATGCAATGGCACGCATCAATCTAACGGACGACGAAGAGACCCTGAACCTATCAAGGACGAATCATACCTTATACGAATTTCTGCTGCCCAGCGAAAAGGTCGAAGATGAAAAGCCCATCATCAATCACGTCGTTATCAAGGCCGATGTCAGGGGATCCACAGACATTACCTACCAGATGAATAAAAGAGGATTGAACCCTGCTTCCTATTTCAGCCTCAATTTTTTTAATCCCATTTCGGAAACGTTAAAAGATTACGGCGCGGTCAAGGTTTTTATCGAGGGAGATGCCATCATTTTATCGATTTTCGAAAGAGAAAAAACCCCGGAAGGTTGGTACAGCGTGGCACGGGCCTGCGGACTCGCCATCAACATGCTGCTGGTCATCAATCGCTACAATGAAAAAAGCAAAAAAAATCAATTGCCGATTTTAGAAATTGGCATCGGGATCAACTTTCAAAACGAATCGCCCACGTTCCTTTTTGACGGGAACCAGCGGATAATGATTTCTTCGGCCATCAATCTTGCGGATCGCCAATCAAGTTGCTCAAAATCAGTACACCATTTATTAAAGAATAAAAAAAGCCTTTTTGATCTTTATGTATATCAATCCGCCACGGACGAGGAAGTGCGGCAAACCCCCGATGACATCCTTTTGCGGTATAATGTAAACGGCATCGAATTAAACTCCCTGGGGTTTAAAAAACTTTCTGAAGAAATAAATCTCACGGCATTTGAATGGGAAGCGCCTGAATCTCAACCGAAACGAATCAAAATGTTTACCGGAAAATTTCCCTTAGCCACCGGTAGATTTCAGCGCCTCATTATTCGGGAAGGAATCATTCCGCAGGTTGACCCCGAAACATTCCGCACCATAAAAAATACAGGCCGAAAGTTTTATGAAATCTGCACCCATCCCAAAGTCTACCAATATGTGCGCAATTTATCGCCCTAGTGTTACCTCCACTGAGTATATCAAGAAGTTATCATTAAGATTAA
Organism: uncultured Desulfobacterales bacterium; assembly: GCA_964435695.1. Lineage (GTDB taxonomy): Bacteria > Desulfobacterota > Desulfobacteria > Desulfobacterales > B30-G6 > CAYTAQ01. The sequence continues at coordinate 7,585 of CAYTAQ010000170.1, forward strand.
TATACGATCCATGCACAAATTAATGGTCGTTGATGCAGAAAGCGCCATTGCGGATTGTGTTTTCCAACTCCTCTATTCTGTAAATATATCCTTCAATCTCTACCCTCCCCTTCTAAAAATCAAAATATTTCTAATAATAAAAAATATTTACATTCTTCTTTTGTGATATATCTTATGAAATATAGAAGGTGTGGCATGGATGCTTTGAAATCAAAAAATAAACAATTATTTCTAATCAAATTACAACCTGGTGGGGATGTAGGTAATAAAGAAAAGGAGATACAGAAATTAGAAAGTGATAATATTATTTTATTATTATATCTAATAGATGGAAAGAAAGATGGTATTCCAACAGATGAATTGGAAAAAAGATTTGATGATAATTTAAAGAAATGTAATGAATTGAGAATAGAAATAGAAAGATGGATTGAAATGTCAAAAGACGAAGATGACTTTGCATTCTCGTCTTGAAAGATTTACTTGACTTGACAGTCAAGAATGATGGTATCAGTAATTTTAGCGGACTGGTAATGTTCTCCATGCATCAGTAACCGGCTGATATTTGGTTTTCAAGTACCATTTCAGAACATATCACAATCCTTGAATTGATCTCGAAATAGCCAAATCTTGTGGTTTGTAAGGTTTTCTGACAACTGGGGAGGCTTGAATATGCAGTCACAAAGCAGGCTACTAATTGATACTTTGCTGAACGCAATATCGATGCTGTCTAAGACGCCGCTGAATTACTGGACTGAGTTCGCTGTCGATATCCCGCTTGCTGCTGTGT
>CAYTAQ010000171.1:0-8203 GCA_964435695.1 uncultured Desulfobacterales bacterium
GTTTTCCTGGTTTTTTTAGCATAGGCGGCTGCCATTCGTGGGCTGATTTCTGGTACTCAATTAATCTTAAATCGATTTGGAAGGTTAACCAAGAATGTGTCTTTTCATATGTCCTCATTTATGTCCCTATATTCTTATATGTTATTTTATATACAAACAGTCAGTTATAATATTTATAGATGATTTATCTCATATATTATGTCCATAAAAATTTAATGTCAAGAGTTAACATGTAAACCCAACATCTATATGGCGTTCAGCGGATCGCAAGGACCATGCCCCCATTGATGCACAGCGTTGGGAGGTAGAAAAAGATGAAAAGGAGATGCGAATAGTGCGAAACAATTTGGCTGGCAATACACTATTGAAATAGTCTTAATTCCCGATTGCCTTCATGCCGGTTATCAATTGAGGGTATGCGCATTTAACGATAACGCTTGATATTCAAAGCCCGCATCTGATATGGACTGTCATTCCATTTATAGGCGCTTTAACTTTCAGGAGTGGACTGTATTTCAGAAAACCGCTGCAAATGGGATCGGAACAAAGGCCGATGGTGATAACAAACTTTTTGGGGGTCGAGAAATGTCTGACAACATGAATGATGATAAAAATGATCCGGAGGAACAAAGTTTTGCCGAGCTTTTCGAATCATACAGCTCCGGTTTAAAAGATGATATTGAGTTCGGCGAAAAGGTTCGCGGGAGAATCATCGCCATTGAAAAAGACACCATTTTCATGGATGTCGGTTCAAAGGTAGACGCAGTTGTCGAAAGAGGCGAGCTTTTGGATGATGAGGTAAACTTGCCTTATCATATCGACGATGAGATTGAGTTGTTCGTGGTAGCGCTCTCCGAACATGAAATCCGGCTTTCTAAAGCAATTTCAGGTGTAGGGGGACTTGAAGTTTTGAATGATGCATTTCAAAATGCCGTGCCTGTTGAGGGCAACGTGAGCGACACCTGCAAAGGCGGCTTTCATGTGACCATGCTTCAGCGGCAGGCCTTCTGCCCCATCAGCCAGATCGATGTCAAATATGTTGAAACCCCTGAAACCTACGTGGGACAGACCTATGAATTTTTGATTACCCAGTTCGAAGAAAATGGCCGCAACATAGTTGTTTCACGTAAAAAACTCCTGCAACAGGCCATTGAAAAAGAAAAAAAGGCATTTTTCAGCACCTTGAAAATTGGCGATATACTTGAGGGTCGCATCACAAAACTCATGCCTTATGGAGTTTTTGTGGAGCTGATCCCCGGCGTGGAGGGGATGGTTCACATTTCAGAACTGAGCTGGTCCCGTGTCGAAAAACCCGAAGATGCAGTCCGTGGCAATGACAGGGTGTCGGTAAAGGTCCTTGATATTACTGCGGGCAATGGAAAGGATCAGAAAAAGATCTCCCTGTCCATGAAACAGGTTGAAGACGATCCATGGGAAAAAGTGACGGAAAAATTCCATCCAGGAGACAAGGTCGCCGGCAACGTTACCCGGTGTATGAATTTTGGGGCTTTTGTGGAGATCGCACCTGGTATAGAGGGACTGGTTCATATCAGTGAGATGAGTTATGTCAAACGTGTCGTCAATCCCGAGGATGTTGTCGCCCCGGGGCAGACGGTCCCGGTTTTGATCAAGGAACTCGATGCCAAGAAACACAGGATTTCCCTCAGTATCCGGGATGCCGAGGGAGACCCCTGGCTGGAGGCCTCGGATAAGTTCAAGGTCGGCCAGGTCGTACAAGGCGTTATGGAGAAAAAGGAAAATTTCGGTTGTTTTATTTCTTTGGCACCGGGCATTACCGGACTTTTGCCGAAATCGAAATTCAGCATGGCTGAAAAACCCGGTTCCATTGAACAGCTTAGGGCAGGGGATTCCATAACCGTAACGGTTGAGGCCATCAACCCCATTGACCGAAAAATTTCCCTTGCTCCGGGAGATGCGGCGGATGAAAGCGCCTGGAAAAAATTCGCCAACTCCGGCGACGCTGAACCCATGAGCGATTTGGCCGCAAAACTTCAAAGGGCCTTGGCGTCTAAAGATAAAAAATAACTCCTGAATTCTGAATTCGCTAGAGTTTTGCGGATCGCGGCTTGCGGAGTCGAAGCGGTTCCGGTCGTCGTTTTCGCATCCTCATGTTCAGCATTTCAACAAGCACGGAAAACAACATGGCAAAATAAATATACCCCTTGGGAATATGCAGATCCATCCCTTCGCCCACCAGCGATATGCCGATGAGTAAAAGAAAGCTCAATGCAAGAATTTTAATGGTTGGATGGCTTTCTACAAAGGCGCTGATGGTTCCCGCCAGAAAAATCATTATAATAACCGCCAGTATAATGGCCGCGACCATGACACCCAGATGTTTCGCAAGACCGATGGCTGTAATCACTGAATCAATGGAAAAGACAATATCCAGAATCATGATCTGAGTTACGACGCCGATAAACGTCGCCCGTTTCTGATGATGCGGCTGCGCATGGGCCTCTTCTCCTTCAAGATTACTGTGAATCTCCAATGTGCTTTTTCCAAGAAGAAACAAGCCACCGGCAATTAGGATCAGATCGCGTCCTGAAAATTCAATGCTAAAAACCGTAAAAAAAGGTTGGGTCAGTTTCATGATCAGAGTGATTGAGAGTAGAAGCATGATACGGGTCACCATGGCCAGCAACAGACCAACGGTTCTTCCTTTGGCCTGCTGATTTTCGGGAAGTTTGCCGGATAAAATGGCAATGAAGATGATGTTGTCGATGCCTAGAACGATTTCAATGGCACTCAACGTTAACAAAGCCAACCAGACAGCAGGATCTATCAATAAGTTCATGGCATCATCCCTTTACTGGATCAATTATGGCGATTGCTGCTTCCCCGGCCCGGCTATCTACTTCAATCCGCTTTTAATCAGGGCTTCCGCCAGCGGATTTTGGAAGGAAGGCGCTGCTTTGCCGGGATTTTGTTTTTTGGGTTTCGGGCTGCGCGGGCGATCCTTTTTCATTTCCGATTTTTTTATATCAGGCGCGGACGGTCCTGCGGATGATTTCATGGAAAGAGATATCCGGTTTCTGGCAAGGTCGACTTCGAGCACGGTCACCGCGACCTGCTGCTGAACTTTCACGATGTCGGCAGGGTTTTTTACAAACCGGTCCGCCATCTGGCTGATGTGAACCAGGCCGTCCTGATGCACACCGATATCTACAAAAGCGCCGAATGCAGTGATATTGGTGACGATGCCGGGCAGTTTCATCCCCGGCCGCAACGTTTCAATTTTTTCAATGCCGTCGGCAAATGAGAATGCTTCAAATGTTTTTCTTGGGTCGCGCCCGGGCTTTGCCAGTTCGTTAAGGATGTCCCTGAGGGTGGGGATTCCCACGGTATTCGTTACATAGCGCGCTACATCGATAAGCTCCCGGATATCAGGTTTTTGAATGATGTCGATCACCGAGGCGCCCAGGTCTTTTGCCATGGCGTCCACAATGTGGTAGCTCTCAGGATGCACTGCGCTGGCATCGAGCGGGTTTTCGGCATCTGGAATCCTTAAAAAGCCGGCGGATTGCTCAAATGCCTTTGGACCCAGCCTTGGGACCTTGAGCAGTTGCTTTCTATTCCTGAACGGTCCGTTTTCCTCGCGATAAGAGACAATATTTTTCGCAATGCCGGCATTCAATCCCGACACATAGGCCAGGAGTTGCAAACTGGCCCGGTTCAAATCAACCCCGACCCCGTTGACACAGCTCATGACAACATCATCAAGGGCCTGTTTCAGGAATGTCTGGTCCACATCATGCTGGTACTGCCCGACGCCGATGGACTTTGGATCGATTTTTACGAGTTCTGCCAGGGGGTCCATAAGACGCCTGCCAATGGATACAGCGCCTCTTATCGTAAGATCGAGATCCGGGAACTCTTTCCGCGCTGTTTCGGAAGCGGAATATATCGACGCGCCACTCTCATTGACCATGACAACCTGGACCGGTTTTTCAAAAGGGATATTTCGAATAAAGGATTCTGTTTCCCTGCCGGCAGTGCCGTTTCCCACGGCAATGGCTTCGACCTCGAACTGTATACACAGGGCTTTTATTTTTTCAGCCGCATCCACTGTTTGTTTGTTCGACATGTGTGGAAAAATCGTATCATGATGCAGCAGCTTTCCCTGACGGTCCAGACATACAACCTTGCATCCTGTTCTGAATCCCGGGTCGATTCCCATCATACGTTTGGCGCCCAGGGGTGGCGCGAGCAAAAGCTGTCGCAGATTTTCCGAGAAAACACGAATGGCTTCCTGATCAGCCCGCTCTTTGGCAAAAACCCGTGTTTCCGTTTCCATGGAACGAGAAAGAAGACGTTTATAGCAATCGCTTACAGCCAGCATAACCTGTTCGGCATCCGCTCCCCCCTCTTTGACAAAAATGTTTTCAAGGAGGGATATCGCTTCTGCTTCATCAGGAAAAACGTCGAGATTCAGGACGTCTTCCTTTTCTCCCCGAAACATGGCCAGCATTCTGTGAGACGGAACCTGGGCAACCGGCTCTTCCCAATCAAAATAATCTCTGAATTTCATCCCTTTTTCTTCCATGCCTGAAACGACCTTGTTTTTAACGGTGGCTTTGGTGAAAAAGAGCTTTCTCAAGGCGGCCCGTGCGCCGTCATTTTCATTGATGATCTCCGCAATGATGTCTCTGGCGCCTGCCAACGCATCTTCGACGGTGTTGACCTGTTTTTCAGTATCGATAAAAGGCGCCGCTGCTGTGATCGGATCGATACCTTTCTGGTCAAAAAGCATCAATGCCAGGGGTTCGAGTCCTTTTTCTTTGGCCACGACCGCCCGTGTGCGTCGTTTGGGCTTATACGGAAGATAAATGTCTTCAAGGACCGCCATGGTTTCGGCGCTTAAAACCTTTTCCTGAAGCGCTTCCGTCAAGTGGCCGTGTTTTTCGAGGGATTTGAGGATGGCGGTCTGCCGATCTTTGAGATCCTTAAGCTGGTTCAACCTGTCCCGGATGGCTGTCACGCCAATTTCATCGAGGCTTCCGGTTGCTTCTTTTCTGTATCTGGCAATAAACGGTATGGTCGCACCTTCCGTAAGCAGGGATGCCACCGCTTCCACCTGATGTAACGTGAGATTCTGTTCACGGGCAATTTTTGAAACAAAGGGGGTTTCGCTCATAATCTCCGGTTTTCTGTGTAAAAAGGTTGAATAAAAATATTTCAAGTAAAATTAAAAGGTTAAAGTTTTTAATGCCGGATAATAGTAAATTCAAAAGTTCAAGTCAAACGATACCTGATTGAAGTTGTCCCGCAATCTTTTAAGAAAAATAAAAAATAATAAAAAAATGCTTGACGACAACTATGCCACGATGTAGCATATAAAGCGCGTACTAAATTTTTATTCGGGTAACCGATTGAAAATTTAGCAATTATTTATAATATCCATAAATTCAAAAAAAGAAAAAGGATTTGTATCATGAAGAAAAAATATTACATTATCGATGCCGCAACCCGATTGTTTGCAACTCAGGGATTTGATGCCACAACCACCATCCAGATATCCGAAGAAGCCAAAGTGACAGAACCGCTGTTGTACTACCACTTCAAGGGGAAGGATGAATTGTACACGAGCATACTGGCCTCTGCTTTTGAAGAATACTTTTCACGACTCAAAGACCTGAAAAAAGAAACCGCCACGTATTTTGAAAAAATAGAAAATATTATTGCGCTGCAATTTCAGTTGGTTGATGAAAAGCCATATGAATTCTACTTAACGATTTCCACCTACCCGACCCGACTCAAGGACCCGGACAATGTTTACCAGAAATACACCAAGCGTCAAAAAAGCTGGTTTAAGTCTTATTTTAGCGATTGTCTTAAAAAAGGGATTGCATCCGGAGAATTTGCCAAGGTGCCGGTGGAGGGGACGGTCAATATCCTGACGCTTCTTGTAAAAGAAATTCTTAGACAGCAAAGTTTTTCAGCAAAAGCCGATAAAAAAACCATCCAGGCGGTTATAGATTTTTGCCGCAGAAGCCTGGTGGCCAAATAAACGGCATTGTCGGACCTTTTGATTCGACGTTAAGATAGATCTTTTAAGTCCTAATCTCACGCGCCCTGCTGAATTTCGCTTTAAGAAAACCTAACGGAAATCAACAGGGCGTAAGTGTTTTATACTAACCTTGAAAACTTGGTCCTATGGTCTAGGTCAGAGATAGATGGCTCTACCTTGGCGTTTTATACCTAAAATCATAAATTCCAAACACCAAATATTCAAAAGGAGCCAGCCATGGTAAAACGCATGATCAAAATGCTCATACCGATATTGATCGCGTGTATCCTTGCAATACCTGCCTGTGCAGCGGATGCGGATGAATTGCAGTTGACGATTCAGGAAGCGATATCCATTGTCTTGACAAATAACCTTGGTTTGAAACTGGAGCGGATTACGCCGGACATCAAAAAGGAGAACATCATCAGTGCGGAGTCGGGCTTTGATCCGACGATCAGCGCTTCCGGAACACATTCAAGAATGAAGACCGATGGTGATCCGGTTGATATCGAATCGGCTGAAAACAGCATTGAAGCAGGGATTGGAAAAACATATCCATACGGCACCCATGTTGACCTCAATATGACGTTGACGGATGATTCAAACACCACCAACAGTTTGAACGGTAATGACGGCACGTCGTTTCTGACGGTGCTGGCGATTACGCAGCCCTTGATGAAAAATAAAGGCAGCGACATCAATAAGCGACAGATCATCATTGCAGAAAACGATTTTAAAAAAGCCGAGCTATCCTTCAGACAGACGGTCATCGATACAATTGCGGAAACCAAAAAGCTCTACTGGCAGCTCTATTCGGAGACTGAGCAGTTAAAGGTTCAGAAAAAATCCCTTTCGCTTGCCGAACAGTTTCAATCCGAGGTGGAGGAGAAAGTCAAAATCGGAAGCGCCGCCATGCTTGAAATTCTTGAAGCCAGGGCGGAAGTCGCTTCCCGGGAAGAAGCGCTGATTCGAGCTGAATACAAACAGATGAACAGTCAGGATAATTTGTTGAGCTATATCTACGGGAGATTATTTGAACCGAGAACGGTGAAATGCGTTCAGGAACCGCAGATCGAAGAGATGCTGATCCAAGAGGACGACCTGCTTCAAAAGGCATTGCGTCTCAGAAGCGATTATCGATCCGTGGCATACGACATTGCATCGGCTGAAACGGATTCCGTTTATTTGAAAAATCAGAAAAAGGCGCAGCTCGATGTCGTCGGGAGCATCGGGTATAATAAAGCCCTGTCCGATGAAGACAACCGCCCCCTCTCCTACCAGGACTACTACACCGGTGAAATAGCGCTGCGTCTTCAGTTTCCCTGGGGGTTCCGAAAGGATGAAGCCAATTATCGCACAGCCATGCACAACCTGAGGCAATCAAAACTTCTGCGCGACACCATTGATTCACAGATCCGGTTGGAGCTTCGGACAGCCGTGCGAAGCGTCACGTCGGCCCACAAGCAATTTCAGTCGGCATCCCTGGCCGCTCAACTGGCAGAGGAGAAGCTGGCTGCCGAGCAGGAAAAATATAAAAGCGGTTTGTCAACCAGTTACAATGTCCTGCTTTACCAGCGCGATTGGATCAACGCTATGGTGAATCGGGTGGATGCCATTATCAATTATCAGCTGGCAATCATCCTTTTGAACAAAACCGCCGGCATTACGCTGGAACAGAATCAAATCACCATCAAAGATCTGCCGGATTGAACCGCAACAGCGAGCGCATTCCCCCGGCGACTCGACTGTCGTCAGCCCTGAGTCCCGGGTATGACCTCGGTATGGGTTCGGTCGAACGCTCAAACCGAAGGAAGGGATTCGCGTGCGCCTCGGTCGAACGCTTCACCAAAGTCTTGCTGCGAGGAATCTTCAATCATCGGCCTTTGAATACAGGCTTTCTTTTTTCAATGGCGGCGGCGATCGCTTCAAATCCATCCTCACTGATCAGGATGGCGGCGTTTTTTTGCGCAACATATTTAAGGCCTGCCGACACGCCGTGCGCACTTGAAAAACGCATGGTATCCTTGACACCTTGAACCGCCAGGGGCGAGTTGGACGCTATTTCCCGGGCGAGATCGTCCGCCTTTTTAAATAACGCTTCCCGGTTTTCACAAAGATGGGTGACAAACCCCATTTCCAATGCCTCTTCGCCGCTGAAATCTCTGCCGGTCA
>CAYTAQ010000172.1:0-8169 GCA_964435695.1 uncultured Desulfobacterales bacterium
GTATCTGCCTTTTAAGCAGAGAGTCGCGCGTTCGAGTCGCGCACGGCCCACCAAAATATCTTACGACCCTATCGTCTAGCCTGGTCCAGGACACCGGCCTTTCACGCCGGCAACGCGGGTTCGAATCCCGCTGGGGTCGCCAATGATTACAACAGGTTGCAAAACCTGCTAAACGCCGCTTGAGGGGTTGACGGCTCCTCAGACGGCTTTTTTGTTTTCGGGGGCCTTTCCTGTCGACCCGAATGGCAATATCTTTGGATTTGCCGGTTTCAGATCTTCAAGCGCTGTAGAACCCTTTCCATTCCAATGCTTCTCAAGTAACGTTCCGTGGTGTTCGGGCTCTTGTGCCTTAGGATCGCCTGGATGACGCCCACCTCATATCCCAGCTTGAACAGAATGGACGCCGTCAGATGCCGGATCGCATGAAATCCGAATTCTTTGACATTTGCCTTTTCACACAGCCTTTTCATAACGTCACCGCGTACCAGATATCCACGCCATATTTTCAAAAAAAAGGCTCGAATCACTCCGAGCCTTTTCCTTTTCTAAAAAGACGTATATCAGCAGGTTGCCTCGCTTTGTTGCGATATAAAGTCTTCGTCGAACATGAAAGCAGACATATTTCTTCCAACTTGAATATCAAACTGTGTCGCCAATGCTACCGGTTTTTTACGCCGATCCTCCTCAATGAGATCTACGAGTTGATGTCTTTGAAAAGTTTTCAGTGTCCGAGACAGATTGCCTTTATTTCTTCCGGATATTCTGGACAACTCATCTATTGATGCTGGTTTTTCTTTTTCTATAAGTTTTAAGAGCTCGATATTTTTTGTACTCAGAACCTGCATACAAGTCTCTACAGACTCAAACCAAATCATAGGTGCATTTTTTTGGGGCTTATATTTCCCACAGGCTATTGCCTTTGTATATTTTTGAAACACCTTAAATGACATTATACCAACCTTGACAATTTTCGTCCTCATTTTGTCCTCCCCTTCAGCACTTCCTATCCCTTTACTATCTCGTTAACAGCCTTCCAAAAATCGTCCAGAAGTTGGCTGGCTGACGAAAATAAATAGCGCTCAATTTTTTCGTGTTTATGAACGTGGTCCCAAGTAATGATGCGGCCAGTGTATTTTTTAGGTCGCCGCCCCTTTTTTGATATCGCATGTGCATTATCGAAACCTAAAACCCGGGTGTTGTTTCGATCGTGCAATGTTAAAGAGTAGTTGATACCATGGGGGCGGAATTTATCTTTGTCCACTTTACAAGCCTCAAGTTTGACCCAGTAACCGTTGTCGCACCAAAACGAACAGGCATTTAAGTCAAGTAAGGTTAGTAGCTCGGCATCTTCTGGTTCGTATTTCATTTGTATGCCCTTATGTTATCAACGGATCACAACCTTGTCAATCGAAATATAATATAATTTTAAGCAGTAAAGATTATGTTATTAATTTCATAAGCACTTTTTAAACTAATTTCAGAAAAAAACAACCATTTTTCATTTTAGGATAGCGGACACTTCCCGGACACTGATTGCCATGCTTTTCATATAAATAGGGACGTCTATGATTTTATGCTTTAAATTAAAATTTATACATGATATGAATTAACCATGCCAAGAAAAGCCAGAATAGATGCAACCGGCGCCTTGCACCATATAATCATAAGAGGGATTGAACGCAGAAAAATATTTCGATCCGATAATGACCGCAAAAACTTTCTAAAACGATTTGGAGAATTGATTGCGGAAACGCAAACCGATTGTTTTGCATGGGCGCTAATGCCCAACCATGTGCACCTATTATTACGGACCGGTTCGGTTCCGATTGCTGTATTCATGGGCCGCCTGCTTACCGGATACGCGGTATGGTTCAATAAAAAATACCGGCGGCATGGCCAGCTTTTCCAAAATCGCTACAAATCGATTTTATGCCAGGATGATCCCTATCTAAAGGAATTGGTCCGCTATATTCATCTGAATCCTTTGAGGGCAAATCTTGTTGAAGATATGAGACAGCTTGATAAACATCCCTGGTGCGGGCACAGCGTTCTCATGAATCAAACTCATAAACCATGGCAAAACGTTGATTATGTATATGGTCTGTTTTCTGACAAAAAAAGATCGGCACAAATCAGGTATCGTGTATTTGCCGAAAAAGGAATTGCTGAAGGTAAACGGCCCGATCTTATTGGTGGAGGGTTGTTAAGGAGTACCGGCGGCTGGACGGTTTTAAAAGGACTCCGCAAAGCGGGTATCCGCGTCAAAGGCGATGAACGCATCTTAGGAGACAGTGCTTTTGTGGAAAATGTTCTTAAATCCGCTAAAGAAAATCTCGAACAGAAATGCGAGTTAAAGGCCAAAGGTTACGATTTTGATCGAGTTGCCCGGCGGGTTGCCGAAGTGATGAGCATGGAAATTGAGGAAGTTACCGCTTTCGGGAAATCCCCGCAAACCGTCAATGCGAGGAGTCTTTTATGTTTCTGGGCGCATCGCAGACTTGGCATGACGACCATCGAGATATCAAAAAGGCTGAACATATGCCAATCGGCCGTGAGTCGTTCATCTATGAGGGGGCAAAAAATTGAAAAAGAAAATCAGTTTGAGCTGATTGAAAGAAACGCATGATATCATAGACGTCCCTATTTACCCGCATTCTATTGGATTGATGTGTATCTTGTTTACCTGTCAATACAGATTTTGGTTTTTTCCTTGACTCACATAGGCAGGTCTCTATAGTCTTTGCCAGGAGAAGCGGGTTCTTATCAACTTGTTTTATCCCAAAGGAAATCAAAGATACTTTTTCAGAAGGATTCAATCGGCGCATTTATTATCCGTTTAAATCATTAAAAAGGAGATTGGACAATGACGACAAGCGACGCGACAGAAAAAAAACCTCTCTGGTTATTAATCGAGGAGAAAATCCTTGAGCTTGATTCGCAGGACCTCTCAGGCGGAAACCTGGAAGCATCGATTCAACGGATTGCAGGTGAACTTGACAATTCGGGTCACAATTTTTTGGGTTATGGTGGCAATATGCTTAAATTGAGATGGGCTATCGATGACGCGCGCAAAGTCGGAAGGCCCCTTCTGAAGGATTTTAACACTGCGATCGCGGCACTTACACTGGAGGACGTGGCTGAGCCTTATGTTGCAACGACTAAGCTTCTCAGCGACATCGGAAAGACGTGGCCGGAACTCAAAAGCCCTGAGCGCAGACCGGATGTGATTCGGATTGTCGAAAAGACAAAACTCGAGCTGCTCATTACCAAGGCAAAAGAAATGACCGACGATGAAGGTATCCGATTTCTCATTGAGAAACAAGTGGCTCCCGAAGTGATCACCAACGCGCTGGAAATTACCGGGGATAAGCTGAAACAGGTGAAAGCCGAGATGGAGAAGGAGCGCGCAGAAAGGGCAAGTGTAGCGAAACTGCTCGAGGCGGTAGAGGGCAAGTCCAACGAAGAAAAGGTTAAGCACCTCGTTGAGAATAACGTCTCCGAAAAATTGATAATCGAAATGGCGAAAGTTGACCGGGGCGTGATCGATGCTGTCAAACAGGCTATGGAGGAGGAGCTAAAGGAAAAACAAAGGCTGGCAGAAGAGGAAGCCGCACGGAAAAAGGAAGAGGCTACAGGGCCTGCGCTGGAAAATATACCACCGGGTGAGATGCTCGATTACATCGAATCCATTCGTGAAATCATGGAATTCAGCGATAAGGAGAAGGAAATCAGGGTGATGTGCGAACAGAGTTCTATCCCGGAATCCCTTGTGGACATTGCTGTTTCGGATCCTGACAAACTGGATGAGCTTGAAAAAAAGGCGGGGGGATGAGAAACAGATGACACAAAATTACAGCATCTTGGTAACCAACGACGATGGTATTGAGTCGCCGGGTTTACGGGCAGCGGTAGAATCAGTAGTAAATATCGGAACTGTTACGGTCGTTGCGCCAAGTCATCAGCAAACAGGCACCGGGCGTGGGTTGATCGGGGATATGCAATCAAGCCTGAAACGGATTGATTATCAAGTTAATGGTTCTGCGATCAGAGCTTATCATTGCGAGTGTTCGCCAGCATTAATTGTTAACCATAGCTTAAGAACCATTTTCAAAGAAAACAAGCCTGATTTACTCGTTTCCGGAATTAATTATGGTGAAAATCTTGGAATTAATATTACACACTCAGGCACCATAGGCGCAGCCTTGGAAGCGTCAAGCTCCGGCATAACCAGCATCGCTATATCCAAACAAACTGATATTGATTCCCATCACAAATTTTCAGATCAAGACTGGACAGCGGCAATATATTTCTTGAATCGGTTTGCCAAAATTTTATTGAAAGAGAAATTGCAGACTGATGTCAATGTGCTGAAAATAGACGTTCCCGGTAGTGCAACTCCTTTAACAAAATGGAAAATTACAAAGTTGGCAAAAGTTGGTTATTACGCAAGACATATTGAAAATGCGACTGAAAACAGCGTCATATGCGAAGGGAAAACAATTATAAATATTGATAAAGAGAACATTGATCCTGAAACAGATATTTATGCTTTTGCCATTGACCAGCTGGTTTCCGTTACGCCATTAAGCGTTGATTTGACTTCGCGTGTCAACCCCTCGGAACTTCAAGCATTGCTTGCTAAAAAAGCGTGATAAGGAGCGGCGCTTGATCGAACTATCTGGGCCCTAAGGTGAGCATTGCAAATTTTAACCCAAATTAGCGATTTTTGACTCGCTCCGCACCGATCTATTTCCCAAAAATCACTCAACTTGGGTTTAAGAATATTGAAATTAAAAAGGATTACGGGCCGAGAGGACGACGGATTCTCCGATTTCAGCAGCCCGTTCAGCCGCGCGTTCCATCTCTTCATATACGGATCCATCCGCCAGGTCCGAACGCAGGTGGGCATTTGCCTCGCTGCTGTCTTCCTGAGATAAAAAACAATAAACAGAATCAGCATTTTGAAAGCCGGGTTCCAGCGCAATGGTCGGATCATGATAATAGCGCTCGTGAAAGATGTTTCCTGAAAGAAGCGTTGTTTGTATATCGGCAAACTGAAAGTCGGCCATGCGTGATATCAGTTCATGGATGGGGATGTGACGTGCCTGAATGGCGTGAACAGCTTTCTCGATGTATTTGTAATTCCAGAATACACCGGAATGAGGGTTCAGCTGCTCCTGAGAGCTTGTACTAATCGTCAAAATGCCTCCCGGTTTTAATACCCGTCGGCTCTCTTTCAGAAAAACATTCAGGTTTGGGAAGCCTGGTTCACTATCCAGATGGTGTAAAATCTGATTCACCATATATCCATGAAAGCAATGATTCGAAAAGGCAAGACCAAGAATATTCCCTGCTTGCAGATGGACATTTTCAGCATTTCTCATTTTTTGCAAGGCTTGTTTCAGCCCCTCATCCGAGCCTTCCACCCCATATATTTCTTTTACATGATGTCTGAAATAGTCTATATAAGCTCCTGTGCCGAATCCACCCTCCAAAAGGATTTGTTTTTCAAGCGGCACATCATTTTGTCTAAATATTTGCAAGAGCTCCTGCAGACCAGTGGGTTTGCGAAGCTGGTCATATATTGTAAACGACTCGTTATAATTACAATAGGGCGAGATATTTATTTTTATGTTTTTTTTCACAGGATCCCTCTTTTGAAATTGTGAGGCCGTAATATTTATGATTTTATGTGTTTCTTCGAGGGTTGCGTCACCTGTGATTAAGATACCTTATAGTTGCTTATTTTACCATATATAAAAGCAGGTTCAAAGAGTCCGGAAACAGAACCAGCGCACCAGGCACCTGACAGAAGGGATCGAAGGCATAAAATCAGCGTATCAAACAACCTGAAGCGGAAGGAGTGGTGCAATGCAGTCAAAAAGAATCATGAATGAATTCACACTGGCAATGATACTTTTCTGGCAACCGGCATGTTCTTGTATACAGCCGTGATGCCTGCAGCCGCTGCGGATAATCCGGCCAAGCAGGTCGAACGTATGCTTTCCAAAGTGAACCGCCAGATCGCAACCTCACCGAGTCAGGCAGAAAAGGAATGGATTGATAAATTCTCTCCATTTCTCGATCCCAACAGCGATTCATATCTTCTGATGGGCTCTGATTTCAATTCCGCTTCAAAAGAAGAACAGGAAAAATCCAGGCTGGCATATGCCAGTGCCAACACGTTGATGGCAACGTACATTCATGGAGCCGGATCGGTATCAAGGAAGCGATGCAGACGAGCTTCGAGAAAAAGTCAATGCTATTGTAAAAGAGAAATCGTCCAGTGTTCTTCGCATAACATTGCGGGCGGCCGACTGGAAAGAGGAAGAGGTCCTGGAATGGACCGATACAACGAGAACAACCGCCCGTTACAGAATAACAAAATCTATGACCGCGCAAGCGGCTGCAAAAAGTGAAGATGGCAAGGTATATCTGCATGGTGTGCATCTGGCCAGTGACCGCAGAGGTGATGGAAGCTGGGGGCCGCTTTACGGACATATAATGTGGTCAGACTGGATGGCGGAAGGAAATGTCAATAAATAGGCTTATGATAGAACTCGCTCCGAACATATTTTATATCCCCGGAGAAAATGACTCCCGCTTTCCCTATTGTGCCTGCCTTTATCTAAAGGGACAAAAACGACGTGTCTTGATAGATGCCGGCATGGGGACAAAAAACCTGGCGCCGGTCAAGGAAATGGGCATCGATCTTCTGATTTTGACGCATTGCCACATCGACCACAGGTTAACACGCACAGGCATATTAGATGTTCCCATCTGGTGCCATGAAAGTGAAACAATTTATTTAAAGAACCGTGAATACTTTTTCACCTCAATGGGTTTGAAGCGGAGCGGTCTGGATCTCTCCGGCCTGCTCGATCTCGCCCACGGCATGTCTGGTATTGAAATAGAGCATGAACTGGTCGATGGCGAACGGATTGAATTAGGGGGCATCACACTGGAAACCATCCATACACCCGGTCACACGCCGGGTCATCTTTCGTTTTTTATTCCCGAATACAACCTGCTCTTTTCCGGTGATGTCGATTTAACGTCCTTCGGTCCTTTCTATGGGCATGATTTTGCCGATATCAGAGACTTTCTTGAATCCATTGAAAAACTGAAGAAAATAGAAGCCAAAATAGTTGCCACCGGTCATGCCGGTCCATTTAACGGCAATACGACTAAAAGATTTGATGCGTATGGGCAGGTTATCCACCACAGAGATCGCCTAGTACTCGAACATTTAATCCGACCAAGATCGACCGAGGACTTTAAAGGCCGCAACCTTTTCTACAAATACTACCCCGATCCTCCCGACTTGATTAAATGGTTTGAAGGTGTGCATATCGAAAAACACCTCTCGCGGCTGAGCGATTTAGGAAAAATTACGCTTAAAGATGATATGTGGCTAAAAATATGATCAATGAACCCAATAAACCCAAAGACGTCTCAGGCAGGAGCCAAAAATGAATGGTAAAATTCGGTCGGATGTCAAAGCGGGAGCCCAGGTCCGGGTGGTCCGGAAACAGGACCAGCGCAGCGGCAAATTGACAGAGGGGATCGTTAAGGATATTCTTACGAAGTCTGTCACACATCCGCATGGCATTAAGGTTCGCCTGACAAACGGCATTGTCGGACGGGTGAAAGAAGTCCTCAAAGCGCCATAATAAGGAAAATTGTTTATGGGAGAGCAGAATGGGAGTTGGAAAATGTTTTTTTGAACGCGTAGCGCTTATTACGGGTGCCGGCAGCACCATGTGCCTGCAGTCGTCGATGAAATCGTCAACCGATCGGAGTTCCTTACGGCGTATTGCGGCGGGAATTATTCTGATTTCGGAAAATACCAGGCCAGATTCGAGTTCAACAGTTTGATGGGTGAGCTCCTCAATTTGGATGCGGTGAGCAACCCGATATACGACTGGGGATCGGCTGCCGAATTTGCCATCCGGATGGCGTCCAGAATTACCGGCCGCAACCAAGTGCTGGTTCCGGAACCACCACCCGGGCCATTATGGACAAGCTGGAGCTTCCCAATACCCTGCTGGGAATCGATGCCGTCTATCGAAAAAAACCGATGGGATCGGACCTCAGCGAAGCCCGCCTGCTGGATCTTTTGACAGCGCGTAAGGGAAAGATCGTCGTTACGGTCATAGGGGGCCAGGG
>CAYTAQ010000173.1:0-8132 GCA_964435695.1 uncultured Desulfobacterales bacterium
CCTTAGAATGGGCTGGATGCGTTCTCGGTGCCAGGGGGGGATCATGACAACCGGAATAGGGGAATTGGGGATTAAATATTCAGGGTTTTCAAGGCGCTTCCCGCGGCTATAGGTATTTTGATTGCTATCAGATTCAAAGAAACAAAGGACATCCATGAGGTTGCCGCTCATCCCCGGGGTATCAATATGCTCAATATATTGTAAAAACAAATTGTTGACGGATAAAACAAATTCATCGATGTCCGCATACCCGGTTTTATCGCATCGGACCTTGGAGACCATACAGCGGCACCCAAAGGGTCTTAGCGGGTAAATAGGGCATTCCTGATGCGATAAAACAGGACAGGCTCCCCATCCCGGATCCATGGGCTCTTCGGGCGCTTCTCTGTCATCCCTGCACAGCTCGGCGATTTGATTAATTGTCAGTTTCGGCTGGAAGCGCTGCCGTCCTTTCGCCGCATGGATCGCATGCAGCAGGTTTCTTTTGGGGGCATCCTCCAGGGAGGACATAATCCAATATCCTTCCAGGGTGGTGAGCGTCATATTGCAGGTGCAGCAGGTGGCGCAGAACCGTTCACATGCCAAAGTCCACGAATGGATGAATTTATAATATATCTCATAAACGCCGTTAAGCAGGATCAGTTTTTGTTCGATGCTCATGGAAACTCATAAAAAAGGGTTCGAGGCTTGGATCAACTCTTTTAGAGATGATGTAAAAAAAATGAGTGAACCGCAATCCAAGCTGAATGACGAAATACGCTACACTAGTTTTCACGGTTTGGACAGAAAAAAAGCCGTAACAAACACACGGTTTGAGTTGTTGGATATCCGTTTGCCCGTGGGTGCATGCAAAACGGGAAAAGTGCATCGGGTGCAGAGGTGGACTGGACCATACAGCTCGACTACGCGGAAAGCCTGGGGCTGGGCAGCCGGGCCTATCATTTGGAAAAAATATGAACGGTTTTTGACGCATTATGTCAAATGATGTGACAATATTTGTCACATCATTCCGTACGGCAGACGCATGAAATTTATAACTACCTGAATATAAAATATATATTTTTTTTCTCAGATTTGGCATAATAATTGAAACGCTAATATATCAAAAGCAAATAAAATGCTTTCGCTCTTTTAAGAATTAAAAATCGTATATAATGTCACCCAACTTCAACACACACGCATTAAACCACGTGACGGCGGTGACGCCTCCAAGGGTTAAAATAAAAAAGCAAAAGTTTGAGGTGGCAATTATATAGGCTTCTCGGGTGCACGTGCATCTTTTTTCCGGACATCTGTGAAAAATAAAAAAAGAGATGTGAGCCGGTTTAAATAACGACACTCTAAGGGAAGCCCCTCAGGCATCATGGGTGCAACGGCGCAGGCGACGTCGGTCCCCTTTTTCATATCTCGTTCCTCCTTTTAAAAGGTGGTTCCTCAGGAACCACCTTTTTTTATGCCGTCGAGGCATTGATTATTGACAAGAATCCGTTTTGACGCCATAAATTTTCATGCCCATACGCGAACAACGAAGCATGAAGCAATAATTTATATCAAAAAAAGAAGAACAGCGATGGCGCTGTCGGCATAGACAGATAACTGAAACTACGATAACGTGAGGTTGACGCTACGGTTTCATTAATGCATTCATTTGGAATGTTTATCTGACAAGCGCTATGGAAAACCAGTCAAGGAGATTCCGGCATGCCTTTCGGGTACAATGGCAAGATTTTACATGTAAACTTAACGACTTCGACCTGGGAGATCGAGACACCCGACCCGCGGTGGTACCGAACCTATGTGGGCGGGTCGTGTTTGGCGGCCTATTATCTGCTGAAACATATTCCACCGGATGTTGATCCCTTGTCCGAAAAAAACGTTCTGGTTATTGCCTGCAGTGTGCTGACCGGTGCGCCGATTTCCGGGTTCAGCCGGTATACCGTGGCAGCCAAGTCACCGTTAACAGGCGGCTTTGGTGAGGCAGAAGCCGGCGGGTATTTTGGTCCGGAACTCAAATTTGCAGGGTTTGACGCCGTTGTTTTTTTCGGCCGGGCAAAAACGCCGGTGTACCTGTGGGTTCATGATCACGAAGTGGAAATCCGTGATGCCGCTCATATCTGGGGAAAGAATAACTGGGAAACCTTGGAGGGGCTTCGCAGGGAACTGGGTGACAAACGGATCCGCGTGGCATCCATCGGGCAGGCAGGGGAACGGTTGATTCCCTTTGCCTGTGTGCAGAACGATATGGAGCACTACAACGGGCGTGGCGGGATGGGCGCCGTCATGGGCTCGAAAAACCTGAAAGCGGTGGTGGCCCGGGGCAAACAGAAACCCGAATTGGCTGACCCGGAAAAAGTCAGGGAGATCCGGAAATGGCACAACCAGCACATTACGGTAAACCCGTCCAATGTCGGTTTAAGCAAAACAGGGACCTCCGGCCTGGTCAAAGGATTAAACAACGCCGGAATTTTGCCCACGCATAATTTTAAATATGGTGTATTCAAAGGTGCTGATAAGATCGATGCACAGGCCTTGCATTCAACGATTTTCCATTCTTCCGGGACCTGCTATGCCTGTACCGTAAAGTGCAAGCGCCGGGTGGCGTTGGCGGATGAAACCTATCCCCTGGATGCGCGCTTCGGCGGACCTGAATACGAGACGTTGGGGTGTCTGGGGTCTTTGCTTGAAAACGATAATTTGCCGGCGCTGGCCAGGGGAAATCAGCTTTGCAATTTGTATGGACTGGACACCATTTCCACGGGCGGGGTCATTGCGTTTGCCATGGAGTGTTTTGAAAAGGGCGTTTTAACCGAGGCAGACACCGGCGGCCGGTCGATTCAGTTCGGCGACGCCGATGCCATGCTGTGGCTCATCGAGGAAATCGTCCATCAACGGGGTATCGGAAACATCCTGTCTCAAGGGGTGAGGCGGGCGGCGGAGATCATCGGACGGGGTGCCGAGGCGTTTGCGTTTCACATCAAAGGAAGTGAGATGCCGGTCCACGATGGTCGTGGAAAAACCGGAATGGCATTGGGGTATGCCGTGGCCGCCATACCGGATCATGTGGAGGCGCCTCATGACACGGGATTTGCGGTGAATATCACCCCGCTGATGCCGCTGGGGCTCCTGGAGCCCGTCCGACCGCTGGAGACGGATGCCGATAAGGTCCGGTTTTTTTCTCTGGGGCAAAAAACCTTTGGTCTCAACAACTGCTACGGCATCTGTAATTTCTGTTCCGTACCCTCTTACGGCATGACCTTTACCCGTCTGGTGGAGACCGTCAACGCCATTACCGGATGGGAAACCAGCTTATTTGAGATATTGCGTGTTGCCGAAAGATCCAATGTCATGTCCCGTGTCTTTAACAATCGCGCGGGTTTCGGTCCGGAGGCGGATCGTGTGATTCGCCGCTGGCACGAAGCGATGCCGGGCGGCCCTTTGAAAGGGCAGCGCATTGATCCCCTGGAATTCAGGAATGCCATTGATCTGTATTATGAACTATCCGGATGGGATAAAAACGGCAGGCCCACCCGCGGGAAGCTGGTGGATTTGAATCTTGGCTGGCTGATTGAAAACGATGCAGGTTCGGCTTAAAATTTCGGCGGACTTACGCAATATACGGGTTCAAAGCATTGATCTGGCGGATGGGTCCGATGCCTTGGATCTGATTCAGCAGCTTGGCATACCCGTAGCAGAGGTCGGTGTTCTGAGTGTCAACGGTCGACAGGCGACATTTGATCAGCCGCTTCATCCGGGAGATGTTGTTCACATTATGCCCCCCATCGGCGGCGGCTGACAGCTTGCGCCTGAGTCGCTCATTGACGGCCTTGGCAAGGGCTCGAAGTAGTATTACTAATTGAATAATATATATACAAAACTGCAGAATGTCGAACAGGAAATATCGAATGTCTAAGTCAGTCACTTCGTCATTCTGCGGTTCCTTGTTGGATATTCATTATTCTCTTGATGTTTCGTAGGGAGGAAAACATGAAACCGGACACTCACACACCGAAAGCCTTTCTGACAAAACTGGGAGAAGAGACCCGTCAACTCCGTGAAAAGGGTCTCTATAAAGAAGAATACCGGATAATTTCTCCCCAGCAGGCGGTCATCACACTGGATAGTGGGCAGGAGGTGATCAATTTTTGTGCAAACAACTATCTGGGACTGGCGAACCATCCGGATTTAGTGGCGGCTGCCAAAGCCGGCGGCGATCAATATGGTTTCGGTCTGGCGTCTGTTCGCTTCATATGCGGGACACAGAAGGTGCACAAGCAATTGGAAGAGCGTATCAGTGCCTTTTTGGGGATGGAAGACACGATACTCTATTCGTCCTGTTTCGATGCAAATGGCGGACTTTTCGAAGCCCTTTTGGGGGCTGAAGATGCGGTCATTTCCGACGAATTGAACCATGCGTCCATTATCGACGGCATCCGGCTTTGTAAAGCCATGCGATATCGTTACAAAAACAATGATATGAGCGATCTGGAGCAGCAGCTTAAGGCAGCGGACACAAAAGGCGTCCGCTTCAAGCTTATCGCAACAGACGGCGTGTTTTCCATGGACGGCATCGTAGCTGACTTACAGGGAATTTGCGACCTGGCGGACAAATACCAAGCGCTGGTCATGGTGGACGATTCCCATGCAGTGGGGTTTATGGGAAAAAACGGTCACGGCACACCGGAATTCTGCGGTGTCGAGGGCAGAATCGATATCATTACCGGAACGTTGGGCAAGGCATTAGGGGGCGCGTCAGGCGGCTACACCAGCAGCCGAAAAGAGATCGTCGCCTGGCTTAGGCAGCGTTCCCGCCCATACCTTTTTTCCAACACCCTGGCGCCCATGATAGCGGCGGCTTCCTTGAAAGCACTGGACCTGTTGGAAAAAAGTGATGACCTGCGGGTAAAGCTGAGAGAAAACAGTGATTTTTTCAGAACTGAAATGACGACCTTGGGATTTGATCTGGCGCCGGGGCATCATCCCATCATTCCGGTCATGCTGGGCGATGCGAAGCTGGCAACACGGGTTTCAGCGAAAATGCTGCAGCAAGGCATCTACGTGATCGGTTTCAGCTATCCGGTGGTACCCGAAGGCAAGGCCCGCATCCGGACCCAAATGTCGGCCGCCCACGACAAGGTCCATCTTGAAAAGGCGGTGTCGGCCTTTGGCAAGATCGGCAGGGAACTGGGAATTATTGATTGATAGAGGAAGATTCTTAGCTTATTGAAACCAGTTCTAAGGAGGCCTAAATGAAAGCCCTGGTCAAAGCAAAGCCCGAGCCGGGTATCTGGCTTCAGGAAGTTCCCGTACCCGACATCGGCGCCAACGATGTGTTGATCAAGATTTGCAAGACCGCTATTTGCGGAACCGATGTACACATTTACAACTGGGATGCCTGGGCGCAGAAAACCATACCGGTCCCCATGCATACCGGTCATGAATTTGTCGGCAAGGTGGAAAAAATCGGCGCCAATGTTCGAGATTTTAAACCTGGAGACGTGGTGTCGGGTGAAGGGCATCTGGTTTGCGGACGCTGCCGGAACTGCCTCGCCGGCCGGCGGCATTTATGTATGAGGACCAGCGGTGTCGGTGTAAACAGGCCCGGCGCATTTGCCGAGTACCTGAGCATTCCGGTCACCAATGTGTGGTACTGCGACCCCGGCATCCCCCTGGACATTCTTGCGTGTTTTGATCCCCTCGGCAATGCAACGCACACGACACTCTCCTTTGATGTGCTGGGGGAAGACGTTCTGATTACCGGTGCAGGGCCTATCGGATGTATGGCCGCGGCCATTGCAAGGCATGCCGGTGCCCGGCATGTGGTTGTGACGGATGTGATTCCCTACCGGCTCGCTCTGGCGAAAAAAATGGGCGCTACCCTGACACTGGATGTGCGGCATGAAAAAATTGAAGATGCCCAGAAACAGCTCAACATGAAAGAAGGTTTTGATGTGGGCTTGGAAATGTCGGGAAATCCCGGTGCCTTCCGGTCCCTGTTAGCCAACATGTGCCACGGTGCAAAAATTGCCCTTTTGGGAATCCTTCCGCCGGATTCCGCCATCGACTGGGATTTTGTGGTGTTCAACGGGTTGACCCTCAAGGGTATCTACGGCAGGGAAATGTATGAGACCTGGTATAAAATGACCGTGATGATTCAGTCGGGTCTGGATATTACGCCCATTGTCACCCATCGATTTCATTATTCCGAATATCAGGAAGCCTTCGAAGTGATGCGTTCAGGAGAATCGGGAAAGGTCATACTGAGCTGGGAGTAACTTCGTTCGCAATCAATTGGAATGATGGCTTGTTGGGATACGGGAATAATGGGTAGGTGATGCGTGATGAGTAATGGGTGATGAGAACACGCATCACTCGTTACTCATCACCCATCACTGATTTAGGAATGCCTGTACTAAGTTGTGGAATCTCCAAGGGTTAGGATGTTGCTTATTCCTTCAATTCGCAACTCTCCACCGATTTCTTTGCCTCGACATAATGGGCTGCCGCGAGTGCCGCGATACATCCGTCGGCTGCCGCCGTGATGATTTGCCGTGCATATTTTTCCCTGAGGTCACCAACAACATAAATGCCGGGAATGTTGGTTTCGCATTTTTCATTGGTGACGACATATCCTTCCGAGGACATCTTGATTCCGGCGGGAACAAGGGCGTTGTTGGGTTCAAAACCGACGAATATAAAAGCGCCGTCAATCTGGAGTTCTCTTTGTTCGCCGGTTTTTACATCCTGAAGATCCACCGCACACACCCCGGCATCCTTGGCCTTAATGGCAGTGGGAATGGTATTCCAAAGCATTTCAATCTTGCAGTCATCAAAAATACGCTGCTGAAGGATCCTTCCCGCCCGCAGCTCATCCCTGCGATGGGCGATATAAACCTGCTTGGTAATTTTGGCCAGATAAAGGGCTTCTTCGGCGGCTGTATCTCCACCTCCGATGACGATAACGGTTTTATCTCTGAAAAAAAAACCGTCGCATACAGCACAGTAAGAGACGCCTTTCCCGTAGTATTCAGCTTCTCCGGGGATATTCAGTTTTCGCGGATTGCCGCCGCTTGCCAGAATAAGGGCGTGGGCTTTCAAGAAATCGCCGGAACCCAGCCGAACCGTGTGAAGGTCCTTACCCGGGACAATTTCGATAACTTCCCGGGACAGAATTTCCAGGCCATAGCTTTGTGCGTGCTGGCTGAATTTCATTGAAAGTTCGGCCCCGCCGATATGTTCGAATCCGAGATAGTTTTCGACTTCATCGGAATTGACGACCTGCCCGCCGGGAATTCCTTTTTCGATTAACACGGTTTTCAAGGCGGCTCGCTTGGTGTAGACACCGGATGTCAGTCCCGCTGGTCCTCCCCCGATAATAATAACATCATAAATTGTTTCCGACATGTTTGCCTCCTTGTGTATTGATGTCAGGTTCCCTGGTTTCGGGCTCTGTTGGTGTTGTGGTTAAACAGAACATTTCACTGCAGGTATGCTGCAGTGCGACATGAATCTGCGTATGGCTGTCATTTAAAGCCAAGCCTACTTCATGAATGGCTTTTTGGGGTGTATTATTGGTTTCGCTCAAGTGCGCGAGAATGACGTGCTGGAGGTTGTCGTGCTTTACCGCAGATAGAAGATTTCTTGAATCACCGTTGGACAAGTGGCCCACCCGGCTCTGAATCCGCTGTTTCAACGGCCAGGGATAGGGTCCGTTGATCAGCATATCCGGGTCATGGTTTGCTTCGAGAATCAGTAAATGGCATTGCTTCAGGCGTTCTTTTACCATGGCGGTGGCGATACCGAGGTCCGTTGCAATGCCGATTTTAAGACCGTTGTTGGCAATGGTGAATCCAGCAGGGTCTTCTGCGTCGTGGGATATGGCAAAGGGGTGTATGGTCAAGGTATTGATCGAAAATTTTTTGCCGGTTTCAAAATGTTGAATATTTTTTATGGTTCCGACCATGGAACGGGCGCAGGCATCTGTTTTACGGGTAAAATAAACCGGCAGATTAAACCTGCGGGCAAGCACACCCACCCCCTGCACATGATCCGCGTGTTCATGGGAGACGATAATTGCATCCAATGATTGAGGATCGAATCCCCTGGCTGCAAATCGCCGTTGAATTTCGACACCG
>CAYTAQ010000174.1:0-5400 GCA_964435695.1 uncultured Desulfobacterales bacterium
GGGGTATTTTTAATTTATATCGGATGAACTTAAAAAAAAGCTAAGCGATCTTTTCCCACAAGAAAAGATGCTGTGGGGCGGCGTGCGGTGTAAAAGCTTGCATTGTGCGAATGACACGATTTCTATTCTGACTTCTGACTTCTGACTTCTGTATTCGGTGTTTCAACACCGGCCATCTCAACGCGCTGACCGATTGCAACAGCTTTGTCTTCTCCGACGATGTCCGCAAAACTTTCATTCGAATGAACAGCGGTAATACGGAGGGAAATGCCCTGATCGAGAACGGTAAAGGTCTGATTTGGGGTCACACCTTCAGCCGCGCCGATGTTCAATGTGATACCGTCGTCCTTTATGTCAATGATTTTGCCGCGCAGCGGGTACACGTTCTCAATTTTTTCAATCAAGGTATTGGAAAGTTTGTCGGCCAGTACCGACGTGGGAGCTGCGCCCGGTATGGATTCATTCTCCGCCGCTGTAATGCGGCCGGACTCGGTTTCAAACATGCGCAGGGAGACCTGGGTGTAAGGGCCGGAATAAACGATTTGCCCTGAAACCATGAGTCGGGCGGCCATGAGTTTACCAAGCGCGAGGGCTGTATGCCGGTCCGTCAGTTTGGATGTGCTTAATTTCAATTCCGTCAGCAGTTTGTCGAGGAGCGCCCGTTCGACAATTTGAATCCTGCCGTGCTCCAGCAGCCGGTTTGTGATGCCGGCTGCCAGTAGTTGATCCTCGCCTTGCCGAAGCGCGTACCCCTTGGTTTCAAAATCGATGATCCACAGGGTCAAGGGTTGTGATGTCCAGCCGTCAGACGGAATTGCTCTGGCCGGTTGATCCATATTTTCAAGCAGTTCCGACACCAGCTTGTCAATACGCTCTTGTTTTTCTTTGTCTTCATCAATTTGTACCCGCTTTCTCGTTTCGCTGGCCGCCGCTGCAATGATGCTGTCCTCCGGGGCAAGTGTTTTGGCTTTTTCCAGAAGCATGAGCGCTTCTTTTGCATTCCCTTTTTGATCCATGAGCATGGCCTGTGACAGATAACCGATGCTGCTGGCCGGTGCTGCTGCGGTGGCCTGTTGATAATATTCCAAGGCTTCATCGTCCTGCCGGTTCAAAGAGGCAATACGTCCCAGACCGGCCAGGGATCTGGCGGTTTCAATGTCGGATCCTTTCGTCGCCGCCAGGGCCTGCTGGTAGAATTGCTGCGCGGCATCCAATTCGCCGTTTCGCAAATAAATATCCCCCTGGATCAGATACGCCAGTCGCACATCGGCATCCTTGTCCTTCAAGGTTTCGGCTGAGGCCAAGGCCTTTTTAAAATCTCCGGTGGTGTAATAATTGATGAGCGCTTTTTCATACGCAGCGGTGTCGGTTTTAAAGATTGTCGGATACAGCCACAGGATCAGCCCCAGGATAATGGCGACGCCGGCGCCACCCGCCCATACAAGCGGTATTTTTTTGCGTGACTTTTTGGCTTCCGCATCCATGATATCGGCTGCAGCGCGTGTTTTGACTTCAGGCAGCGGTTCGGCCGTCGGCGGCGGTGGTTCGGCTTCCAGGGGTGTATCAACGGCATGACTCTGACGCATATAATTAAAGGTTGGATCCCCGTACAGCAGGTAGCTCGCCCAGGCGATGGTTTCTTCGCCGTATTCGTTCATGAGGTCGTGGCGGGCCAGACGGACGGCTTCGCCAATGCTCTTGTCATTCAGTAAGTGACGGTAGAATTCAATGGCGAATTTTTTCCCGGGTTCATCCAGTATTTCCCAAAATGTGCCGATATAATGTTTGACCCCGGCAAGGATGAATGCGTTTGCCAGACCGAATATTTCATCCTGGAAATAACTTTTTAAAACCCACGCTTCTGTTCTGGCGGACTGGCAGGCATTAGAGAAAATGAGTGCCGGCATGATACCGGTGTTTGCCATGCTGATAATTTCCTGCGCATAGACATTGCCGTCGGAAAGACGCCAACCGCTCATTTCCGGATGTTCCTTGTCATAAACGGCATGGCCGGCAAAATGCACAAAATCGAAGTAACGCATTTTGCCACGGAGATAATCGGTTGAGATGGATTCTGAGCGAAAAGAGACATTCACCAGATCCCGCTGTTTATCAAGGAAGCTCCGTATGTGTTCTCCTTCCTCACGGGCGCTTTTCAAATCTCCCTCGGGGTCGGCCAATATCATCATCTTCAAGGGGTGGTCCAGTCGCCGGGTTTTGCGTCCGGATATGGTTTGGCGTGTTTTCACCAGCCGTCCGAGATTGAATGCCTGGCATAGAAACTGTTTGCCGTCATGCAGCAATTCCCAGGGAACCTGGACCAGCTGGTCGTCGAGGTTGATGACCAGGTGATCGGCCTGGGCATTCTGGAAGGTTTCTTTCACGCTGTCCGTAAAAAGCTCATTCCAAAACACCTGCCCGAGCTCTCTCAATTTTATCAGGACATCCCGGGACAGGTGGCCTTCACGATTGCAGTTGTTGAGTGTGTCGACCATCTCATTGCAGCGCTTTCGGATACTTTCTATGGGAACCGGTATCTCTTCATACTGCCGGATGGTGGTTGCTTCACCGGCATGGTGCTCATAGGCGCTGATTTTCAGGTGATTGTTTTCCCTTGTGACTTCAAGCTCCAGCACTTTTTGCGCTGCCCATACTTTTTTTCTGTCCAGCCCCGTAGCCGATCGTGTCCTGGGGTCGGCGCTCACCACAATTTCTTCATCCTGCCAGACGACCCGGTAAAGCTCCAGCGGTTTTACCTTACCCTTTACCTCAACCGATCCATGCTTGCGGCAGATGATGTCTTCACTGCCCCTGACATCTTCATACGCGGACTCGGAAAGCAGAATCTGATCGGCTTCCGCTTTGGTTTCAATGCGGGAGGCCACATTCACCGTATCCCCGGCAATATGGTCGTCGTCCATCAGTATGTCACCCGTGTTGATGCCGATGGTGATATGCAGTTCGTCACCAGGTTCCGTTGTCCGGTTGTATTCCGCAAGACCTGTCTGGATGGCGATACAGGCTTTAACGGCATCCAGTGTTTTTGCAAAGGAAGACATGACGCCGTCCCCCATGATCGCGAGAACGCTGCCGCTGTATTGTTTGATCAGGGGCAGAACGATATCATGGTGTTTCTGCATCCATGCCCGGCCCGCAATATCACCCCGGGTATCCATGTATTTTGTATAGCCGCAGACATCCGTGAAAACGATGGCCATACGTTTCCGGAAATCTTTTTGAAGGATCTTGTCCAGGCGATCCCTTTCCCGCATGATATCTTCTATTTTTTTGTGCCGGGAATCGTCGCCATTCAGGTTGTCTTCGTTCATGATTGATTTTCCTTAGGACACTTGAACCCAAAGTGAACCCAAAGTGAGTGTTTCAAATTTTAAGAATATCGAATGTCCAACAAGGAATGTCGAATGATGAAGGAAGGAATTCTATCGATTTACAGATAGAGCGCGAGCGATTTCTTACTTCGACATTGGAAATTCGATATTGGATATTCTGCTGTTTTCTCTATATAGCCCTATCACCCATTACTCATCTTTCATCACCGCTTTTATTCGGTGATCACCTTGTCCAGGGGTTTTATTTCCTTTTCCTCACCTTCCACCACTTCAGCTTTTGAAAGATCGGGCATTACCTGCGTGACACGGGCCCGGCCGATGATCGTGTTGTCTGTTCCGAGAATTTTGCCGGTCACAGGATGCTTGATGGGTTCCTCCCGGTAAACGATAAAGCGTCTGCCAAGTTTGGTTTTGTCCTGCCCGATATCCGTAAAAACCATTTTGCCCTTTTTCTGGACAACGAGTCCGTCTATCAAGGGGAATTCCTGGTGGAGTTTAACCGCCAGGCCTTCAGAGAGGGTCTTTAAGGCAGGCAGACTTTTTTCTTCACCATAGACATCCGTTGCGGTCAACAGCTGCGATGTTTCCGTATCGATCATCCGGGCAACAATTTCCAGACCCGTCTGGCTTTCGATGATGCTGCCGGTGATTATGGATTGACTGGCCATCAGTTTTCCGAGCCGGATCGCCGTGGTCTTGTCGATGAGATCCGTCCGGCTCAATTTCTGTTCCTGAAGCACGTAATCGATTTTTTCTCTTTCAATGAGTTGAAAGCGGTTTTCATTGACCAGTGCGCCGGTGAGATTGTCCTGGAAAGAAAGGCTTGCCTCCGAGACGGCCCCCTTTTGCTCAAAAGGCATCACAGTCGTACGCAATCTTTCTTGCAGCTGCAATGCCTTGGGGACCTCCATCACGATGGATATCTGCTTTTCAGAAACATTACCGGCCGTGTCTTTGGCTTTTACCCGGATGTTGTTTTTGCCGACATCAAGTTCGGATAGATGATTGAAAAATATGCTTTTCCCTTCGCGACGCAGAATGGGTTTCTGATTGATTTCAATGCTTGCAATTTTTGTGTTGTCTGTAATTTCCCCTTCCAGATAGACTTTTTCCATGAATACGGTTTGGGATTCGGTCCATCCTTTCAGATGAATGCTGGGCGGTTCCGTGTCTTTTGATTTAAACAAGGATACGGCGATGAGCTCGCGTGCAATGGATCCATTAGCGGCAAGCATGATTCCTTGTTTGGATGCCGTTGATCCGGACAGGGGAAAGTGGGCTGTTGTTTGATTGCCGAGTTTATCCTGCGCCATGAGATCAATGGATTGAATATGATCGGGGAGTTGATAGCTGAAATATGCTTCCGGTCCCTTTTCCAGCGGCACCGGTTGTCCGTTGATTTTCAGAACAAGGGCGCCTGCCGGATCATAGAGGGAGCCTGTAATTAAAACGTTCGGCAATACGGGTGAGTCTTTGAGGTCTTCGATGGTGATCATGGGGCCCTGTCGATCCACATGAACGATTATTTTTTGTCTAACCGTCTTTCCCATGAGATTGACAGCCATGACCTCGACCTCGTGACGGCCTTGAGAAAGATCCAGTTTTTTTTCTATCAAAACACGTTTTCGGGATCCTTCGAAAAAAACCGGAACGCCCATGACCGTAACGCCGGATACGTAGTTTTCATCCGTCACAACGCCGGAAATCATGACGGGGTCGTCACGGGTCCAGGTTTCATTCAAGGGGGAATGAAGAACCAGTTCCGGAGGGCCCACCGGATGCCCGGACGCTTCAATAAGCGCTTCTCTGACACGGTCCAGATAAAAATAGGCTTTTGAGGAAGGATACTGATCCAGTGAAATCTCCAGTTCCCTGGCGGCATCCACCGGGTTTCCTTTTAAGAGATAACAGATGCCGAGTTCACGGTGAGGAAAATAATCGACGAAGTGCATTCCGTATGTTCGCGCCATGCGCTGGTCTTCGTCCCTTTGCTGTATCGCGATTAACAAATCTTTTACAGCATCATCATAGAATTGACCTTCTGCGAAGG
>CAYTAQ010000174.1:5410-8080 GCA_964435695.1 uncultured Desulfobacterales bacterium
CGTTCATAGTAATGCCACCAGCGGTGTCTGAAAGCACCCTTGACGATCCCGTATGTTTTGCCATCTTTTTGGTGGACGGGGGCGGGTGTTTGTGAGGCGCAACCCAAAACAGAGAATACGGCCGTTGCAAAAAAAATAAGAATTACCGGCGGCAGGCATTTTTTCATTTGAATGCTCATCGTTTTTGAATGGTGTGATAACTCAATCTAAACTCGATGGATAATTAAAAGTTAAAAGTAACAATCCCGCAAAAAGTCCAACATCCTGCCAGTCAATTGAAATATCCTGGTTCTTAAAAATGATAAATAATGGATAACAAAACTGTATGCTGCGTAATATCCGTTTTTGAACCGGATATCAGATTTGCCGTGTCGATATCTTTACCCCATCGTAACTGGTAGGCCATATCAAAGACAAGGCCTTTATAACCGATGCCAGAACCTAGGGCTATTCCATAGAATTTTTTTTCATCACCCTCTGCCGGCTCGGGGTCGTAAAAGAGACCGGCGCGAAGAGGGATTACTAGATTCCTGCTTGGCTTTATGATAAGGTACTCTCCACCCAGACGAACTTGGGTGGTATCTTCGACATCCGAATCATCCTCAGGTTGTCCGCTAATAGCACTCGACTTGTTGCCGTCACCATCAGTCAAGATGAATTGGCTCCACGCTGTTCTGTAGATATCAAATCCGATGGTGAACTGGTCTGAAAATCTACAGGAGATACCGATACCATAAGACATCGGCATATCGAGCTCGATTTTGTCGGAATCGCTCCTATCGAGTGAATTTGAAATATTGCCGGATTCATCGCTCTGGGCCCAATTTTCCGTATATTTATGATCGATGCTCGCTGTAAAGGGGGTCTTAAATACAGCCCCGATCGTAATGTATTTGTTGATATCCCAAAGTGCACCGATGTTTGCATTGACTCCTGTGAACCCGGCATATTTATCCGAGATATAGGTGTCCTCAATGACGCTGGATGCCCCGAATGTTGTCTTGCTGTGGTTGCTAAACTTTTCTTCCCACCCATTTTCCCAAAATAAGTCGTTTGTCCAGATGTTCAGTGTGATGCCGAAAGAAATCTTCGGAGTGACTTCAATGGCATAAGCTAGTCCCAGTGCCCCCAGAGATCCATCCTGATTATAACTTCTACCTTCCTCGCTTATCAATGGCGGGGCCGAGGGTATCAAGGGCGGCGTATAGATATCGAGGCGATAATCAAACTTACGCTTGAAGTCGTACAGTCTTTGATAATTGACAGAAATAACCATATTTTTATTAACAAACAAGAAGGGATAGCTGGCACTGAAATAATTAATATTCGATTCATCGACTACGGAGCTGTTGTCGATTTCAGGATTTGATGAAGAAGTGAAATCTTCGGTTCGGGATTGATAATCGAATGCAACGGACATTTCAGGCTTTTCCAACTGCACCAGCCCGGAAGGATTCCATGATGCAGCGGTTGCATCATCCGCGATGGCAATGAATGCGCCCCCCATGCCAATCGCTCGGGCGCCTGAACCGACTGGATTGGGCGAGGAAGCAATACCCACCCGTTCAAAGATGTTGTACGCGTGAACATCTCTCGTCAGAGCAATGAGAAGAAGGGGAATGACGAGAAAAAAAAGATAATTTTTGGGAGTCATTTTTATGCTTTAGACGGACATATTTTACTATTGTATTTTGTATTTGAAAAGTGCCATCAATCACCAATTCGTTTATGGATCTGTCATAATTGAAATAAAGCAACCGCCACCGCCACCGCCGCCGTCACCCGGAGGATTGTTGTCGCTTGAAGCAACATATCCCAACCCGGAAGGATCTTTTATGGAGCCATTTGCCGTATGATCGTCATCGCCTGCTCCACCGTCCACCAGCGTTAGCGTCACCTGATTTCTGGCGGTATTGAATGCTGCGTTGCTGCTGAAATCCATCCATCCATTATCTGAGCTATATTTAAACCACCGGTAGTCTGATGGTGCCGGGTCTTTTAGATAAACAGTCGTCGTCGTTGTATCGCCCGGGGAGGCAACTTTGACTTCCATTTCGATAAGGCCATAAATCAAATTGGTGGGTCTGTTGACTGTGTCCGGTATGCTGCCCGGGTTGACGGTGTCCAGTCGTGTCAAATTTCCGCCTTCGACGGTGATGCCCATGTCTTTGCCCGATGTCGATGTGAAGGTGAAGGCATCTGCCGGTAGTCCTGTAATTCCATTGTCATTGACGGTGATTGTTATGTTGTCGGTGTCCGTGAGGCCGTTGCTGTCGACGACTTTGAGCTGAAACGATAATTCAGTCCCCTGAGCATCGACCGGCGGTGTGACAAAGTTTGGTTTTGCAGCTTTGGTGTTTGAGAGTGTCACGGTTTTACCGCCTGCCTGGGTCCACGCATACGTCAGCGGATCTCCATCAGGATCGTAGGAGCCGGATCCATTGAGTTCAACTGTCGTACCTTCTATCACCACTTGATCAGGTCCGGCAACCGCCACGGGGAAATCATTCAAGGGAGAAACCGTAATGGTTACCGTGTCGCTATCCGATAATACGCCGGGATCTGTGGCGGTAAAGATAATCGTTTCAGTACCGTTCCAGTTTTCGTCAAGCGCGGTAATGGTAGCTACGCGGTTCTCATCGATGCTGATTGAGAGCGCTGTGTTGCCGG
>CAYTAQ010000175.1:0-8076 GCA_964435695.1 uncultured Desulfobacterales bacterium
GATTGCTGCTGAGCGAAGAGGGGTGTTCGTTAACCCGGCCCTGACAGAGCCGTTTGGTCTGACCCTGCTGGAAGCGTCTGCAACCGGACTGCCCGTCGTGGCCACCAACGACGGCGGGCCCAACGACATCGTCCACAATTGCAAAAACGGTATCCTGGTGGATGTTGCCCGCATGAAGCAGATATCGTCCGCGCTGCGTAAAATTATCGCTGATAAGGATTTGTGGGAGCGCTACTCGAAAAACGGAATTATGAATGTGCGCAAGCATTATACCTGGCAAAGCCACACCCGTGAATATACCGGCGCTATCTGCAAGCTGACCGCCGCCAATCAACGGTCCAATCTCGCTGCCGCCAAGCCGTCGGATTCCATCGGCCAGCAGCTGATGAAGCTCAACCATTTCATGATCACCGATATCGACAATACGTTGATCGGCACCGACAACGCGCAGCTGGAAAAGCTGGTACAACTGCTGAATCAAAACCGGAACCATATAGGATTCGGGGTAGCCACCGGAAGAACCGCTGATTCGGCCAGGTCGATCCTGGAAAAACACCGCATCCCCTACCCGGATGTGATCATTTGTTCGGTGGGCAGCGCCCTTTTTTATGGCAAGAGCAGCAAGCCCAGCCCGGGATGGGCCAGACATATTGCCAACCGATGGAACCGGGATAAAATCGTTGAACTGCTCAAAGATTTCGATTTTCTGGAATACCAGGAAGAAGAAACCCAGCGTCGTTTCAAGATCAGCTATTACATGGACCCGACCAAAGATCGCCTGTCCACCATCCACAATCGCTTGTTGCACCACCGGTGCCGATACAACCTGATCTACTCCCACGATCGCTACCTGGATATCCTGCCTTACCGGGCTTCCAAGGGAAAGGCCATTCGCTACCTGAGCTATAAATGGGAAATCCCATTGATGAATTTTCTGGTATGCGGTGATTCAGGGAACGATGAGGAGATGCTTCGCGGGGAACCCCGCGCTGTGGTGGTAGCCAACTACAGCCATGAATTGGCGGATTTGAAGGGCAGTCGAAACGTTTATTTCGCCGACAACGAATGTGCCGGTGGAATCATTGAAGGAATGCACCATTACCGCTTCATCGATGAGGCACGTGGAGATTAAAGGATGACACTTAAAAACAAAGTGCAGCTGATTGTCTATCCGGACAGCCTGGGGGGCGACCTCGTCGAACTGCATTACGTGCTGCGCCGTTACTTCAGCCTGGCCGTCGGCGGCGTCTACCTGCTGCCGTTCTACCCCTCTTCCGCGGACCGCGGATTTGCCCCGCTGACCTATGATGAAGTGGACCCGGCCTTCGGCACCTGGAGGGATATCGACCTGATCGGACGGGAATTCGACCTGATCATCGATTTCATGGTCAACCATATTTCCAGGCAATCCGTCTATTTTCAGGACTACTTCGAAAAGGGATCGGACTCCGAGTTTGCCGACATGTTCCTGAGCTTCAACAAACTCAGCCCGACCGGTGAAATCAGTGAAGCGGAGTTGGCCAAGGTATACACCCGTAAACCCCGGCCGCCGTATACCATTATCCAGCGCGCCGATGGCTCAAAGGAGAAGGTCTGGTGCACGTTTGACTATGAACAGATTGATCTGGACTGGGATTCACCCAAAACCCACGAAGTGATGCGGCGCTACCTGATCCAGCTGTCGCGGACCCCGGCCAAAATGATCCGTATGGATGCCTTTGCCTATTCGACACTGAAAATCGGCACCAACTGTTTTTTTCTGGAGCCCCAGGTGTGGCAGTTGCTGCAGTGGCTTCAGAATTATGTCTCACCCTTTGGGGTTGAAATTCTGCCCGAGGTTCACGAACACTACAGCTATCATCAGAAGATCTCCGCCCACGGATACTGGACTTATGATTTCTCGCTGCCCATGCTGGTCTTGAACACTCTGTACCATCACACCAGCAGGACGCTGAAACAATGGCTGATGATCTGTCCCCGCAAGCAGATTACCACCTTGGACACCCATGACGGCATCGGTGTAGTGGATGTGAAAGACCTGCTGACAGCGGAAGAAATCCAGCGGACTCTGGACGGCCTTGATGAAAAGGGCGCCAATATCCGTAAGGTATTTTCAGGTCCCGAATACCAGAATCTGGACGTTTACCAGGTGAACTGCACCTATTACTCGGCGCTGGCGTGCAACGACGATTCCTATATCGCCGCACGGGCCATCCAATTTTTCGCACCTGGCATTCCCCAAGTCTACTACGTGGGCCTGCTGGCCGGTGAAAACGACATTGAGTTGGTTCAGCAGACCAAAAACGGTCGCGACATCAACCGCCACAACTACGCTCTGGACGAAATTGATATCGAGATTCAAAAGCCGGTGGTACGGCGTTTATTAAAGCTCATGGAATTTAGGAATACTTGCCGGGCCTTTGAGGGCCAGTTCGCCATCGAAGATGCCCCCGACGACCATCTCAAACTGACCTGGACCCATGGTATCCACCGGGCCACCCTTCGGATCGATTTGGTGAGCTACAACACCCGGATTGAGTATTTCGACGAAGGTAAACAGGCAATTGCCGAATTAGTAGTCTGAGGACATTATGGCCGGCAGCTATAGGTGGTATTTCTGTGTGGAAGCAACCGATCCGACAGAGAGGCAACCCGAAGGTCAGTACGGCGACTATGGTTTCACTTAATAAGTCAGCTTACCAATATTCGGATCGAGATCTAATCCGAAGCCCGACTATATATTGCGGTCATGTGAAATCTTGGGTGGGTGGTGATTACATGCCAGGCAATGAGCATATCTGATAAACCAGTCGCGTAGTGATGTATGGAGATAATCACCAGCCAAGCCAGATTAAAGATACCACAATTTGTGATTGTCAGGTCAAGTAAATCTTTCGATGCAATATTGTCAAACGACTCTCATCTTTTGACAGCTTGTATGAGCGTTTCAATTTTTAAGAATACCGAAAAAGAAAAAAGAACGCCCAACATTCAACATCCAACTTCCAACATCGAAGAATGATGTCGCTTCGCTCCTCCGTTTTATATCGATATAAATTGTATGTAGGATAGGAAAAATAAAATCGATAGTATCCCATCATGGCGGTCAATTCCCTTTGGAAACGGGGTTACAACATGGTGCTTGATGTCGTCATGCCAGGAAACCGCCGTCGCAGGCAATACATATTCCGGTGGTATAGGACGCGGCATCGGAAACCAGATAGAGCACCGCACCGGCCATTTCAATGGGCGCTGCGTGCCGTTTCAAAGGGATCTGGCTCATGGCGATGTCGTAGATCTCCTTGGTATGAATGAGAATCGAAGCGAATTTGGTGTCCGTTAGTCCCGGCAGCAAGGCATTGACGCGGATGTTATGGGGGGCAAGCTCCTTGGCAAACGCCTGGGTCATAGTGATCAGTGCACCTTTGGTGATCGCATAGACGCCCTGAAACATCGGCGGCCGGACAGCGCCGACCGATGATACATTCACAACTGCACCCTTTCCGGCGGCCTGCATGAGGGGGATGGCTTTCTGGATCAAGAAAAATGGCCCTTTCAGATTTACGGACATCATTTTTTCCCATGCGCCCTGGTCAATGGTGGCCATTTCATCAAAGTGAAGATTGGTGGCGGCGTTGTTGACCAGAATATCCAACCGGCCATAGGTGCTGCGAATCGTCTCACAGAGTTTTTCGATGTCTGCAATATTTCCCGTGTTACAGGCAATTGAAGTGGCTTTCCCGTTTTTTCCCCGAATTCCCTTGGCCACAATTTCAAGGTTTTCGATTTTTCGGCTTACCAGAATTACCTCGGCTCCATGATCTGCCAGGGTTTCAGCGATGGCCTGGCCGATACCGCGGCTTGCACCGGTGACCAGAGCGATGCGGTCTTTTAAATCAAATGACAACATAATATTTCCTTTCAATATTTTGTTGAAAGCAGTTCCAACGCTTGACGGGCGATTTCCTTTTCTTCATTTGCAGGAACAACTAGAATTTTCACGCGACTATCTTTATGTTGAATCTGTCTGATCTCGCGTTTGCCGGCGTTATTCTTCTGCGGATCGATAGCAATCCCCAGCGCTTCCAAATCCTGGCAGACAAGCCCCCGAATACTTGGTGAGTTTTCCCCAATGCCTGCGGTAAACAGGACGGCATCCAGCCCTCCCATCGCAATGATATAAGCACCAAGATATTTTTTTATTCGGTAGGCAAAAACATTGACGGCGGTAAGAGCAAGCTGATTCCCATTTTCTCCGGCAGCAAAAATGTCGCGTATATCACTGCTTCCGATTCCTGCCATACCTAAAAGTCCGCTATGCTTATTAAGTAACTCATTGATTTGATGAAAATCCAGTTTTTTGTGCTCCATTAAATATAGGACAATGGCCGCATCTATATCCCCACAGCGGGTCCCCATCATCAATCCTTCCAGCGGGGTGAACCCCATACTGGTATCGATGCTTTTGCCGCGGTCAACGGCGGTGATACTGCACCCACTGCCAAGGTGGCAGGAGATGATTTTCAGTTTGTCTAAGGGCCGCATGAGAAAAGCGGCTGCCTCCCGGCAGACATGCAGATGATTGGTACCGTGGAACCCGTACCTGCGGATTTTGTCCTCACGGTACAGCTGATAGGGCAATCCGTAAAGATAAGCATGTTCCGGCAGCGTTGCATGAAACACAGTATCAAAGACCGCTATCCCCTGTATGCCGGGAAAATGCTGTTCACATGCTTCAATCCCTTTGAGGTTCGAAGGATTGTGTAGCGGGGCCAACTGGGAATACGCTTGAATAATCTGTTTAACCTTCTTATCGATAATCACCGGAGCGGTAATCTTA
The DNA here is from genome assembly GCA_964435695.1 of uncultured Desulfobacterales bacterium. GTDB lineage: Bacteria > Desulfobacterota > Desulfobacteria > Desulfobacterales > B30-G6 > CAYTAQ01. The sequence continues at coordinate 4,841 of CAYTAQ010000175.1, forward strand.
TCCCCCCCGTGCACGACCCTGTGACCGATGGCTGTTATTTCATTTTTATTCCGGATTACACCATATTCGTCATGCGTGAGAAACCTTATAATTTCGGCGACGGCCTCATTGGTATTCTTGACCTTCACTCGCTGATAAATCTTGCCACCCGGATGGTTACGGTAAAGGAGTTGCGTCCCTTCAAACCCGATGCGTTCCACAAGCCCGCTCGCAAGGATGCTTTTGTCGGCTATGCGGAAAAGTGCAAATTTTACGGATGAGCTACCGGAATTGATGATCAATATCGTCATGGGCATCTTATTTAGGGCGCAGGGCAAACCTATCAATTATATTCGTGGCATCGCTGTCCGGACTTTAACAATTATCCTTCAGCCTGTCCTGGAAGAGCGGCGAAATGCCGCTCTTCTGTATTGGGTATTTTGTTGGTGAATTTACTTTGCATTCAAATGGGCATACTTATTCAGGTAGCGAACCGGCATTTGAAGCGCATCTCGCCGAAAAGGCTCTGCCAGTACTTCCTTGCCTCCCTGAACCATGGCATTGATAACACACGGTTTCCCGGAATCAATGGCCTCCTTTACTACATCGCCGACTTGATCCGGGTGATCGATTCTGAAGCCCAGAGCGCCCATGTCTTCTGCCAGTTTTGCGTAATCCGGATTGCCCGGCAGATTGGTTCCCACATAGCGGTTATCAAAAAAATCCACCTGGTTCTTCTTTTCAGCACCCCATTCATCATTGGTAGCCACGATGGCAATTACGGGTATTTCCTCACGAACAGCCGTCATCACCTCGGACAGCCCGCTGATGCCATAGGCACCGTCGCCTTGAAAAGCAATAACGGGTGTGTCGGGCTTTCCTATTTTACATCCCATGGCCGCTCCATAAGCAAACCCGCAGTTACCCCATGAAAGCGCGGAGATATGCTGCCGGATTCCCTCGAATTTCAGGTAGGCGTTGATCATGGAAGCGTTGTTGCCGATATCGGTGGCAACGATTGTGTCTTTGGGCAGAACCCGGGTCCATTCTTTATGAAACCGGCGGGGGTGCATGGGGGCAGCTTGAGAGCTGGAGCTGTCTTTTTTCAACTCCTGGTTCCAGATTTCCTTTGCATGCTTCACGTCGGCCAGACGTTCGCCGTTCTTTTCCAGTCCGGGGGCTAGTTCCTTAACCCGTTTGACCAGAGCGGCCGTAAACTCCTTCACGTCACCACAGCTGTAAACATCGGCCCGCTTGGAAAGGCCCAGAGCGGCAATGTTGACATCGCACTGGATCAGTTTGGCATTTTCCGGCCAATAGACCATGTCATACTGCGGTAGCGTACCAAACGGACCGAGTCGTGTGCCCAGTGCAATTACGACATCGGCTTTTTCCAGGGTATTCATGGCCGCTTTCGATCCGCAGTAACCGATGGGGCCGCAGGATAGATCATGATTGGCCGGGAATGTGTCGTTGTGCAGGTAACTGTTTACCACCGGGGCCGTGACATATTCAGCCAGAGCCATTACCTCTTCGACGGCATCGACCTGGGACACGCCGCCTCCTGACACGATGACGGGATACGTTGCCTCACAGATCATCTTTGCGGCGGCCTCCAGATCCTGCATGGAACCGACACCCCTTTTGATGACCGGTGTTTCGTATATATCGTCGATACAGTCGCCGTAGAACAAATCGCGGGGGACATTCAGCTGGGTCGGGCCGTTGAAGTTTTTGGCCATGTAAAATGCCCGGCGTGTCAGTTCCGCCATACGCTGCGGCCGGGGAACCCTTACCTGGTAAACGGTTTGCTTTTCGAACATGGCCATCTGATCCAGTTCCTGGAAACCACCGGTTCCCAAGCCCATGGAACCCGTTTCCGGTGTTACGGCCACGACCGGTGAGTGCGCCCAGTAAGCAGCCACCATGGCAGATACGAAGTTCGCCGCACCCGGCCCGTTCTGCCCGATACAGATCTGGGGCTTTCCGGTTACGCGCGCCATACCGTCGGCCGCATGCGCCGCTGCCTGTTCGTGGGCAACAGGGATAAAGCGAATCCCTGCGTCCGGAAACATGTCCAGGGGATCCTCGTATGCCGATCCCACGATACCGAAGGCAACCTTGATTCCTTCGCTGATCAGGGTCTCGACAAAGGCTTCGCTCGATGTCATCTTTTGTTTGCTCATTTTGTTCTCCTCATATCTGTTTTCCTTCAATTGATGATATGCGCTATTTTGAAGAAAACGCCGGTGTTGTCAAGAAGAAAATCGCAGTTAGGCACCCCCTTTGGGGATCTGTTCTATCATCCGCCGGCCAATTTCGTAGGGGTCTCATTTTTAAAGCTCTGAGGCAAAATGTGTTTGACATCAGCCTTCAGAAATTTTAATTTTGATACTGACCTGCCACTTCCGGTGGCGGGCCCGGATACGTTCCACCGATCCGGTGAGAATAAAAAACGAATGCAGAAAAACGAATAAACAATATCCAATGATGAAATATGGATCGCGCTGCTCTGTTTTTTTCAAATAAATAAAAAAGATAGCATTTCTTACAGGGAGGTCAAAAATGGAACTCACCGGAGAGATCAGGGAAATCTTTGAGAACGAACCCTATCACCAGCTTTCAACTGCATCCTTTGAAGGTGCGCCGAATGTTTCAAACATCGGATGCAAATATATACGTGAAGATGGCGCCATTGTGATCGTAGACAACTTTATGAAAAAAACAAAAGAAAATATTATAGCAAATCCGAGGGTGGCTATCCTGATCCGCAAAGATAAAATTTCATACCAAATTAAGGGCGGCTGTCGATACCTGACAGAGGGACCGGAGTACGAGCAAGCAAGAAAATGGATGAAATCTAAAGGTGATAAATACCCGGCAAAAGGAGCTATAATTGTTATTGTTGAGGCTGTCTATGATTCCACCACGCGGGCCAGTGCCGGAGAAAAGGTACTCTAAACCCTTTGATTTTCCCGGTCGTTAACGGGCAATGCGATATGCCAGCCGTTTGTGAAGGCCGACAACGACCTTGGTATACCCGCACAACATGGCATCGATTTCCGGATCGCCGGTGTCCACCAGCAGGGGCTGTCCTTTCAACCCCAGTATCTTGTCCTCTGTGGCGGCAACGATGATATTTTCTTTCCCCACGCGTCGAAGGACACGCGGGCTGTGCTGGTTGCCTCTTCCGAAAACATGCCCCTGGCCCCCTATGACCGTAACGACGATCTTTCCCTTACGCGCTGTCAAAAGAT
>CAYTAQ010000176.1:0-3565 GCA_964435695.1 uncultured Desulfobacterales bacterium
CCCAGGCCGCATCCCAGGCCGATGACGCATTTTCCGGTCGGATGCCGGCGGTCACGTTTTCCCAGGGTACCGGATCCGTCGAATCCCCGGTCTTGGACTTTAATGAGAACCCGGCATTGGTGGTTTCGGCTTGTGTATAAAAGCTGAAAGTGTAGGAAGATCCCGGCGGGAGAACCCCCAGGCAGGGTTTGTCCGTGGGAAGGGCCAGAAACTGGATTTGAATTTCCCGGCAGGTTTCGCATCCCCCTTCCGTCCAAACCGGATTGCCTCCGGTGCTTTGCAGCAGCAGCAGGGGCACCGGCAGATCGGCATCTCCCACGTTGGCATACTCCACAAGCCCCTGATAGATTCTTCCAATACGGACTTGTTGCGGGAGGAAAAGCCTTGCCTCAAAGATACCGCCGGAGCCGGCCACCACCCGCAACGCGTTAACCAACACCCTTTCAACGCCATTGAGATCGATAACCACGTCGTAGTTGCCAACAGCACGGCCGTCGAGATCAAATGTGGCAAACGCCATGCCGGAATTCTGGACCACGATGGTTGAGGCGGCAATGGTGTTCAGGCCGTCTGAAGATCGCAGTTCGATCTGCAGGTCCGTGTCAAACAAGCTGCCGTAAATGGGAATGGTGACCGATCCGGTGTTGCCGGCCTCACTCAGGCCGATTTCCTCTATGGAAAAGACGGCTTCTTCGGCGGTCAGGGTGTAAGCGAGGCTACCGCTCGTGGTTTCAGGGGCAATGAGCAGGTAAACCGTCCGGGCTGCGTCTGGGGCAGGAAGAATGATCCTGGCATCGGGATTGCCGGTCGAAAGACTTCGAAGATCGAAATCGCCTGTTGTCGGCATGGACGCATAGCCTGCATAGATACGGGTTTGGCCTGTGTCGGACACGGAATCCAGTTCGATCAGAAGTTCCTGTTCCGCCTCCTGGTTAATTTTATACCATTCGGGCTGATTGGTGCCGGAAAATTGATCGCTCACGGAATGGTTCAATGCCAGAGATTTGACGGTCAGCTGAACCGGCGCGTTCAAGGGGCTCCGGTTGTTGGTGCTGTTGATGCCCTCAAACACGTCCCCTCTGACGTTGGTGCGCACCTGCCAGCGCCAGGGGCCCTCGGTGCCGCCCGGAACGCGGACTTCGGCCTGAAAGTCGGCGGTTTCGCCGGGTCCCAGGACGGCTGAAGAAACCACTTCAGCGGCTGTCAGCGTGGCGACACCCCGGGTGGGCACATCGGCGAGAAGATTGATACGGTCATGCCAGGCACCGGTTACCGTGCCGGCGCCGATATTGCGTACCTGCCATTTAATGGTTGTCGCCTGATCGGCGGTGGCTGAAGTGGGGCCGGCCACCCAGGTCACCACCAGGTCCAGGTCGGATGCAGCGGTTTCCACGAACTCGAAGGCGCCCATGTCGGCATAGGCGCCGGAAGCAGTGGCAGTACCGGTGTTGGCGGTGCGCGGGTCGTCGTAGCGCGGCGCTCCCATATAATCGGCTGCCGGTGAGGCCTCGCCGTCGGCAGCGTCAATGACCGGCGAGCCGAACTGGAGGCGATAAATGCCTTGGACGGCATTTATATACTGTGGATCGACGGAAACATTGCCGTCAACGCCCGTGAGGTCTGCCGCCCAAGTTGCGTAGTTTTCGTAATCCGGGAGTTCCGGCGCCCAGACATTGGTATAGCGTACTTCCGGGCTGTTTGAGCCGTAGTTGTAGTCGATTCCCGACCGGATATTGTTGGTGACCAGCGCGTTGGTCACATCCATTTTACCGCCGTGCCAAAGGAGACCTGTGCCGTTGTTGTCGAATGTGCAGTTGATCACATGTACCACGGCTGTGTTGTTAACCCAGGAGACAATCCCCCGGTCCGCTCCGGTTATCAGACTGTTTTGAATTGTGGTTTCACCTTCCTGAACCAGCAGGCCGTCATAATAGGCATCCTTGATCAGGCTGCTGTCGATGAATAAAGCAGCATTGTTTGTCGTTCGAATGGCTGCGCTATTATTCCAGGCAGTGGTGGTACTCCCACCGGCATACAGTATCTTAACATGTTCAAGGGTGGCGCTGCCGCCGTCCAGGTAGATTTCAAGCCAGTCGCCCGGTTCAGGAGCTGTCAGGTTGCCGTCGCCGTTGGTGTCGCCGCCCACTGCATCGTCCAATGCCGAGGTAAAGACAATTGGCAGGGCCGACGAGCCAATGGCCGTCAGGGAGCCGCCGGTCTGAAACGTCAAGCGGAGATTCGGATCAAATTTAACCACAGCACCCGGTTCAATCGTCAATGAAACACCATCGGGAACGGTTACTGAATTTGTAATGTGATGGACAAACGTGGATGACCAGGTTTCATCAACCGACAGGGTTCCGCTGTGTTCGGTCAGAATATAACGCAGATCGACAAAATCACTTAAATTAAGCTGACCGGTCCCCAGGATACGGAAGCCCTTCCACGAACCGGGAAGTGGCAGAGACCGGTTGCCGTCCATATTGGTATCACCGCCGGCGGTGTCGTCTGACAAAGCAGTGAGCACAATCGGGGACTCTTCAGTGGCCAAAGCATCCAGAACGCCTCCGTCTTCGACAAGAATGCTGGCGCCATCCTCGAATTTAACCACGGCATCCGGTGCGATGATGAGGGTGATGCCGTCGGGAATAACGATATTGCCTTGCACCACATGAATCACACTTGCCGCCCAAATTTCATCCTCTGCAAGGGTGCCGGAATGCCACATGACGCTGTTGTTTATCAGACAGGTTTTGGTGGCTGTGCCAATGATCTGCAGGGTAGCATCTAAAAATTCGGCTTTGAGCTCGTAAACACCGTCATTTACTGTGGTGGTGTCCCAGGAGATGCTGCCGCTGTCGACCTGCCCGGTACCGATAGAGGTCTGTCCGGCGTTGCCGGTGGCATAGATATTGACCGAATAAGACTCATCCGCACCGATGCCCAGTGCAATCCACTCCAAATTGACCGTATCATGAAATAAAACCGCATCCATTTGTGTCCAGCGAAATGCTGGTTCTGTTAAGATATTGACTGTCCCGGCCTGGCCGGGGGAGCTGGTGCTCACGGAACCGCCCTCTGCGGTAATATTATCTTCAGGAAGAATCATGGTGTCGGACACATAAATGGCAATTCTGCCGCCGCCACCACCGCCAGCCGAGCTGCCATAGCGATTTCCGCCATTGGCGCGGATGGTACCGCTTCCAGATAGGGTGTCAGTGTCGATCAAAATCCCGCCCCCGCTGCCGCCGGTTTCACCGTTAAAAACACCATTGCCGCCGTTGGCCGCAATCGTGCCTTCAACAGAAAGATTGGATGCAAAAATATGGATCAGGCCGCCTCCGGGACCGCCTGTGGGCCAGTTCAAGCCGCCTCCGGACCCAAGATGGTTTGGAAATAGTGGATCTCCATAGAGAGTGTTCGTGCCCGACCCATACCCTAAGCCGCCATAACTGCCGCCTGAAGTCCCCTGGGCGCCTCCGACTGTAGAATTGCCGAGGGTTCGTCCGGCCAGGTATCCCCGCCCGGTCACATCGATGGCGCCTTCCCTATCACCTTCCTTGTT
>CAYTAQ010000176.1:3665-7968 GCA_964435695.1 uncultured Desulfobacterales bacterium
CCAGGTATCCCCGCCCGGTCACATCGATGGCGCCTTCCCTATCACCTTCCTTGTTGATGATTAAATTTACGGTATCGATCACCAGTGAAAAGGCATCAGTTGTCGAAGCCGGCCGGTGACTCAAAATTCCGTCGCTTTCAATGACAATTTCCTGGGCCTCTATAACCATGCCGTCATGCTCGGGCACCGCAATGGTTTCACTGCCGGAAATAATCAGGCGCTCCACGGAAAAGGTGTCTTCACCCGGCAAACCCAGCGGTGAGAAGGCATTGGTGTTGTTGTCATGGCTGTTGATGTGAAGCTCACCCAACCCGGCGCTCTGCTTGAGGTAGACCGAGCCCACGCCACCGCCCCGGTATCCGCCACTGTGGCCGCCGTGAGCTTGAATGTTGTCCAGGGACATGCTGTTGGTGTCATAGTAGACGGCGATGCGCCCGCCGCCCCCACCGCCGCCGCTGGTGTAAGGCACACCGCCGTTGGCGGTAATCGAGCCGGTCCCTGAAAGATCGATCACATCCAGACGGATAGCGCCGCCGGACCCGGCTGTGTCGGCGTTGAAACCGCCGTTACTCCCGTTGGCCGCAATGGTGCCGTTGATAACGGCCTGATCGGCGCTGATGCGCACAAGCCCGCCGCCGCTGCCACCGGAAGACCAGGCGTGCCCGCCGCCGGAACCGGGTTCGTTGGGATCCGTGTAATCGCCGTAAACAGAGTTGGGCAGGCCTTGGCCCACCACCTCATAACCGAGTCCGCCGTAGCTGCCGCCGCACTGGTTGCTGTTTATCTCAGCGTAAACGGCATTCCCGCTCGTCCTGCCCACCAGGTATCCCCGCCCGGTGACATCGATGGCGCCGCCGGTTTCGAGAGTAAGTAGACCGGTTTCAATCACGAGTGAAAAGGTTCCATTCTCGTCAGCAGGTTTGTGACTTAAGACCCCCTGATCTTGAATAACAATCTCCTGAGCCAGGATGACCACGCCGTCATGCTCGGGTACGGCAATGGTTTCACTGCCGGAAATGACCAGACGCTCCACAGAAAAGGTGTCTTCTCCGGGCAGGCCTAGCAAAGTGAAAGAATTGGTGTTGTTGTCATGGCTGTTGATGTGAAGCTCACCCAACCCGGCGCTCTGCTTGAGGTAGACCGAGCCCACGCCACCGCCCCGGTATCCGCCACTGTGGCCGCCGTGAGCTTGAATGTTGTCCAGGGACATGCTGTTGGTGTCATAGTAGACGGCGATGCGCCCGCCGCCCCCACCGCCGCCGCTGGTGTAAGGCACACCGCCGTTGGCGGTAATCGAGCCGGTCCCTGAAAGATCGATCACATCCAGACGGATAGCGCCGCCGGACCCGGCTGTGTCGGCGTTGAAACCGCCGTTACTCCCGTTGGCCGCAATGGTGCCGTTGATAACGGCCTGATCGGCGCTGATGCGCACAAGCCCGCCGCCGCTGCCACCGGAAGACCAGGCGTGCCCGCCGCCGGAACCGGGTTCGTTGGGATCCGTGTAATCGCCGTAAACAGAGTTGGGCAGGCCTTGGCCCACCACCTCATAACCGAGTCCGCCGTAGCTGCCACCGCATTGATTGACCTTTCCCACATCATAGGCAGTGTTGCCGTCGGTCCTGCCCACCAGGTATCCCCGCCCGGTGACATCGATGGATGAATCCGCATCAATCCAGAGATAATCATCAATCACCACATCGAGGCGGTATTCCGTGTCAGTGGTAGCCGCCGAATGGGTCAACACACTGCCTCCACGGATGTCAATGCTTTCGAATTGATGGTATCCGTCAATGGTCAGGGTTGCGTTTTGGATCACAAGGCTTTTTCCATCAAAGGCGGTGTCTCCGTCGGCAATTGAATCGCTTCCACCAAACAGCACGGCTACGTACGATCTTCCCATTTCGGTTGTCTGACTATCTAAAATGTGCGGGCCGATGGTAAGGGTGTAAGTGTTGGGACCAGTTCCGTCCATATTCAACTCGTAGCGAGAGCCGTTTATGACTGAAAGGCCCACAGGGGTAGCACCAGGACCGGCTACAGCAACATCATCAAGTGTAAAACCGGTGACGGTATCACTAAACTGGATTTCAAGGGTGTTAAACGGCGCATCCGCACTTCCGGTTGGCAGAATCTCGATAATCCACGGACCTGTGTCGGGCGGCTGACTCATGACACCCTGCAACAGCGGGAACGAAACCATGAAAAAAAGAGCGATGAATAAATACCATAACCAGCGTATTGATAATGAATGACGGAGTGAATTTGATGGCGTTTGAGTTTCAAAAACAGTTAGCGATGTTTCCGGCGTTGTCATGAGATGGCCTCCTGAAGCAGTTCGAAATATAGTTTGAGGATAGCGATGGAAAAGCGGATCCAATCTGGTTTCAACGAATTGTTTTTTATTAATTCAGTGAGTTATCGTTTCTTTTCTGATGGTTTAAGTAGTTTTTTTGCCCGTTCCTGCAATCCCAGACTCTCGGCATCCGATGGTTCCATAATAAGACCATGGGGTGTGGGGCGCTCGGTCTCATCGACGTGCACAAAGGTAATAAAGCCTTCCAGGAGAAAATTTTCCGTGTCGCTGTCGAAGACCTGAATAAAGGCGGTCAGGCTAGTGGTTCCGGCATGAACAATCCGGCTTTCAAAACGGATGACACTGCCGCTTGGCACAGGCTTTTTGAACAGCATGCCGTGAATTTTCAGGCACAGGATGTTTTTCGGATGGGTCAGGCTGGCGGCGGCGATGAAACCGGATTCCACAAACCACTGGGCGGTTCGCCCGGCAAATAAGGTCCCATGGTGATTGAGGTCTTCTCCCTTGACCATCCGATGGGACACAAATGTCTTGATCTGCATAAAACTTTCCACAACGTAGGTGACAAAAATCGTAACTATATGAAATCTATTTTAATAAGGGCCGATTCTCGATGTTTGAATCCACCCGCGTAATCCGACTTCGATGTTGAAACACTCGAAAGTCGTCCATCCCGCGAAAGTGAGGCGCGAAGTGAATTGTCGACGCTATCCAAAAAATGCTGCTTCGGCGTATCGAGCATCAAGACACAAGAATTTACGAGAGCATAATTTTGGAAATTTTGTAAGAAAAGTGTGTTACAGTATCCGCTGGTTTCAGTCGGCTTCCTGCTTGTGACATGGGATGCAGCAAGCCTGACCGTCAATTTTCCGTACCCGTGACACCATGACCGATTCACCGCAAAACGCGCAGGGAATCGATTTCATGATGCGCGCCGGTTCCGGTTCCTGAATGGAGACGGGCGAGATGGACAAGATGCTATCGGCAGGTGCGGCAAGGATCCAGTCGGCCAGTGCATCGCGGTCCTCTCGGATATTTTCCGGAATGCCGTTGCCGTGAAAATGAACACGAACGCCTTCGCGGGAGACGCGGGAATATATCGTGTAAACCTGTTTGCCGTAATCATGAAAACGCAGGTTGCCCTTGCCGAAGGTGCATCCGCTAAGACATTGCAGGGCATCCACACCGCAGGCATCGTTTTCGACAATGGCCACGAGCTCTTCATCTTCGGCCCGTATGGACCTGAGTGCCTCCATGGACTTAAGAGACATGCGATATCCTATGGCAAGCCCCGGGCACTTGTGTCCGTGAAAGCGGACGATTTCTTCAAAGGTCATGGTTTTGCCCCTTTCAATCTCTTCAATTCTTTATTCTGCCGAGATATTGTTTAGATATTCTTCCCACTCCATCGGCATTAGGTGTTTCTTCTGAGTGTTGCATTCTTTGCAGCAGGTTACGATGTTACCTTTGATGCTTTTTCCACCCCGGGAAATCGGAACGATATGATCCATGGTAAGTTCTTTGGGCGGGACGGCATTGCCGCAGTAAAAACAGATTCCCCTGGCGCATTTCCGCTTCCACCACTGGGAATTTTTGAGTTCCCGGGCTTTGCTTCGCTCTCGTTTGATATCTGTTTCGGAGAGATCGTAGGCAAAAGGCTTCATCATCATTTCAAATTTAACTGATTAATCCAGTTGTTAATTTCCTCATGCAACATCTGATAGAAGGCTTCGGAACCCCCGAGACCCCGTCTGCCGAAAAAATAATTGATCTCTAAGAATAACGGTTCAACCACTCCTTTTTCAAGAACTTTTTCTGAAAACAGGAAATCGAATCCAGCGAGATTGATACCGGTCTTTCTGCAGAAAGCGACTGCCGATGCAATGGCTGCTTCCTGCAGCTCAGGATCGTCATTGTTGACGATGCCGGCTCCTTTTTTGAGATTTGTGTAAAAAGCATCTTCGCCTTGCTGAACGCGCCAGTAAGAAA
>CAYTAQ010000177.1:0-7959 GCA_964435695.1 uncultured Desulfobacterales bacterium
CGATGTATTTCGAATGAGCCACGGACTGAATATGGCGTCTCAAACAGAATCCTGGCTCAAGGTCAACGGCATCACCCTTGAGGCGCTGGAAACCTATCTCGAGACCAGCCTTTTGATCAGCGATTTTAAAGACACCCTGGTCAAAAAGGCGGCCAAAACCAAACTGTATCATTCGAAGCCGGTCAAGGAAACCATTCGTGAAATCGTTTATCAGCAATGGCTTAACAAGGCTGTCAAATGACGGACGGTGACCAGATCTGTCTTGTCTGCAAACGCCGATAAAAAAACTTGACATATTGTACCAATATGATACAACTTGATCAGTTTGAACAAATTTTTCAAAAAGAGGTTCTAAACATGGCCAAAATAAGCATTAAAGACCTGGAACCCATTGCGGCGACCAAAGCCAAAACATCCTTCGGTGAAGTGCTGCACCAGACGGCCGTGGATGGCAAACGGTTTCTGGTCAACCGCCAGGGAAAACCCCTGTCGGTTATTTTGAGCTACAACGAGTATATCGCTCTCGTTGAAAAGGCCAATAAAGGAGGTGGATAAAATGACACGCATCAAAATCAAGGATCTGCCCAAAGACATGAGAATCGGCCCTGAGGAGATGAAGAAGGTTCGCGGAGGAGCCGTAATCAAACCCATTTTCATCCAAGGCGTTGATGGAGAGAGCACGGATGATAAACACAAGGATTGGATCGACATCCTGGCGGATTCCGGCAAAATGCCGTGATTCCCGACAACAGTACCGTATGGTGTTCGACCGATTTAGTCAATTTGCGCAATCAGCTCCATGAATCTCCTGCTGTGGGAATGGGTCACTATCAAGAATACGGATCGACATTGCGCGGAAACTCTAAAATAAGGAGAATGAAATGGCCCGCATTAAGATCAAAGATCTGCCCAGAGACATGAAAATCAGCGCCGAAGAAATGAAGCGCGTCAGGGGTGGCATTGCCCTGACAACCAACACATTGTTGAACACGATGGATTTGAATACGATCGATCACAAAATTGATAGCCTATCACTGAAAATCGAAGACAGCGCGATAACCCGGGATCTGGCATCCAACGATCTTAAATGGTAATAACCCCAGGGTTGTGACGCAGGTTGCAACCCTTTGGAGGGCTTTCAATGGCACCCATTCGGATGGCGGATGTGCTTCCCGGAATTTACCACCGATTTCTGCCCGACTTTTTTCAAACAGTTATTCCCGGTGAAGCATCCGCAACCTGCAGCGACTGCGTGATGCTGCCGGATGCCGCCCACAAATATGAGGATTCGGTCAGTACTTATTCACCGGCCAGCAAGTGCTGTACCTATTATCCCGAGATACCCAATTATCTGGTAGGGGCGATATTGGCAGAAAATGATCCTGCTTACGAAGAAGCTAAAAGCCGCCTGCGGGAAAAAATCCGGGAACGGATCGCCCTATCCCCCCACGGCCTGGACCGACCCAAGAAATATACCCTCCTCGTCAAGAACACATCCGACTATTTCGGAAAAAGTCAGTTGCTGATCTGTCCGTTCTATTCCCGAAAAAAAGGCTTCTGTACGCTGTGGCCCTATCTCACTGCAACCTGCCGGACCTGGTTCTGCAAGTATGATCGCGGGCAGGAGGGGCTTGAATTCTGGCGTGCCCTTAGAATTTACTGGGAGCATCTGCAGGAAATCCTTATCCAGAAAGTTTTGCATGCATCCGGGTTTGCACCGGAAATCATCCTCCGGCCTCCCCGGCACTCGCTTTCTCTGACCCTGGAGGATCTCGACGACCGGCCGCCGACCCCGGCACGCTATGAGCAGCTATGGGGAACCTGGTCGGGCCGGGAAGAAGATTTTTTCCGAAAAGCCCATGCGTTGGTTGCTGAACTGTCCCCGGATGCATTCAATTCACTCGCCGGGATCAATCATGCCGTGCATTTAGCGCAGGTCATCAAAAGCTTCGAAGCCATGATGAAGACCGACCCGCCACGCCGCCTGAAGCGTAACCCATCACTCTATGTAAAAAAAACCGGAGTGGAAACGTTTTTCGTCAAAGGATATTCACCACGGGATGTGGTGGAAATGTCCGGCCGCCTATACGAAATGTTGGATCACTTTGACGGCCGCAGGCCGGTTGACGAGGTCATCGAATCCCTCATCGAGCAGAAAAAACTGGTTCCAGATCCCGATCTGCTTCTTTCGCTTTACCATATGCGAATCTTGATCCCGGCAGACCGGCAATAAAATGCATCGCGGAATTTTTCTCCGGCTCGATCCAACATTCAAATAGAACCTGTTTTAAAAGCCGAATATGTCCGACAGCATTCATATCATTTCCTTTGATGAACGATACGCCCGGGATTTCAGCCGGCTCAACCGCGACTGGCTCGAAGGTTTCGGCCTGCTGGAAAACGCCGACGCAAAACACCTGGACTCGCCGTACGATTCCATCATCGCCCCGGGTGGACAAATTTTTTTCGCACTGGAAAATGCTTGTGTGGTGGGGACGTGTGCCGTCATCCGCCGGGAGAACCGTTGGGTTGAAATTGCCAAACTTGCCGTTTCACCGGCAGTGCAACGACGCGGTATCGCACGGATGCTCGTCAAGGCAGCCGTTAAATTTTCACGAAGGATAGGGGCAAGCAAGATCATTCTAGTGAGCAGCTCAAAGCTGCAATCAGCGCTTCGGCTTTATGAATCCATGGGCTTCGTCCATGAACCGCTGCCCGAAAAATTAGACTATGCTTCAGCCGATGTGTACATGGAATTGGATCTGACAGACAGCTATTCTTGACATGCGCGTAAATTTTGACTATTTTGACCGCATGAAAAAGGCCTTTTCCTTAGCTTTGATCCTTTTTTCACTGCTCTTGCTGTCTGCCCCTTTTGTGCATGCCCAAGGCAGTATTAACGGCGTTGCCAAATTGACATTAAAAGACGATAAAACCGCTTTCGCAGACTGGGTAAGAGTATTGCTGGTCCGCTCTGAAGCAGAAATCCCGAAATTTCCGGACCTTGACCATATGGGCAAATTCGAGCGGATTGAGGCAACGCGAAATCTTCACACGCTGTTTTTTGTGAATGTAAGAGAAAAAATGTCGGACCCTGAGTATGTTGTCCGAAGCACCCTGACGACACCGGATGGAACCTTTCAGTTTTCAGAAATACCGCATGGCACCTATTTCATACTGGTAACATTTCCCGCCATGATCAGAGATTACAAAGTTGCCTGGCAGGCGCCGGTGACGGTCAACGATAATGAAACAGCTTTCATCGAACTGAACAATGCGAACCTGCTTATCCCCACCTACAGCCGCTAATGGGTTTCAATAAATAATGAATAATCATTAACCAAGCGTTTCCGTTGGCACAACCATCTCGATGGCATCAACCGGGCAATCGGCGGCACAGAATCCGCAGGCAATGCATGCCCGTTCATCCGCCAGCACCGCATGCCCCTTTTTATCGGCCGTATCTTTTGTAAAACTTAGTTCCAGACATCCCACCGGGCATGAATCCAGACAAATGACGCAGGACATGCAGCCTAATTTGTCAATCAGGGGTTGCGGCCAATTTTTTCGGAATCGTATCCGTTCGACGATGCGACCCTTGACATCCGTGATAGCCGACTGCGGGCAGATATAGCCACAAGCGGAACAATCAATACACAACCCTTCATTTATTTTATGATATTTTCCCCGTTCGCCTGTGATGGCATCCACCGGGCAGATTTTTTTACAAACACTGCAGCCGATGCATTTATCCGTAATCTTGAAGGACATGGGATTGGCCTTTTATCTATTTGAAATTAAAACCTATAACCCTAATCTGCGGATGGCCGCTGAAGTCGGCTTGCCGGTTTGGGGATCCCATTCAAATATTTTCCAATAATCCGATATCATTTTTTCAATGGGAATGCTTCGCCCCTGGTTGGCCCCTTTCTCAAGTGGCGGTCGGCCCAGCGCCCGATCCGTCATCCGAATATCCGCCGGTTGGATACCGTGCTTGATATTGAACAGCTGCTTACGTGTCTGGATGCGTTCACCGATTTCCATGTAGGCTTCAGGCGATTTTCCCCAGCCGGTGGCGGCATTCAACCATTCAAACAACGGAAAACTGTCCACCCCCAGCAGAGCACCATACAGGCAGGTGCCTGCGCCGTTCATGATATTCATAAATTTGCTGCATGCCGCGCTTGCAAGCGCCTTTTCCCTGTCCGGCTTATATTTGCTGCTTTTAAGATAGATAAAATCCGGTTCCGGCAAGCCCTTCACTTTTTCCCAGAGCTGAAACAACTCGTAATAAAGCTGGGATCCGATGGTGTGTCTGCCGGGTGTCGCTTCAACACAATTGTGAACGGCAAAACCCGGATCATACCGGCCGTCGTGCATGGCCAGTTCCTGACCGCCCGCATGAATGGCAAATTTTTCTGAATCCTTCTTAATTTTTTCGGCCGCAACTTTTACCCCATCCGCCAGAACATCCCCCAGATCCTCCCGCTTGATCATCTGATCCACCAACGCCAGGATCGCACCGCTGTTTCCCCATCTCAAATCCAGACCGCCCGTATCTTTTCGGCTCAAGAGACCCTGCTCATAACACTCAATGGCAAAGGCAACAGCTCCCCCTGCCGAGATGGTGTCCATACCGGCCCGGTTCAGCATATCGTTCATTTTAAAAATGCTGTCCGGATCGTCGTTCATACACAATCCGCCCAATGCCAGAACCGTTTCATACTCAGGTTTGTGCACGGCCTCGAGCGTCCCGGGCTTTGTGTAAATCCCGCCGCATCCAAGTGGGCATGCATAACAATGATATTTTACGATCACGCAATCAGAAAAAACATCCGGGTTCAAGTGGTTCGATTTTTCCGGCCCGAAATCTTCGTTGCTCCCTTTCCAGTTTTTAATGGGTGAATCCCCGATTTCGATAAGAATCTGGTTCAAGCTGGAAGTTCCCCATTTTTTCAGCATAATCTTGTAGATCGTATTAAAAAAAAGCGCCTCTGTCCTGGGCTGCGCCGGAAGGGCTCTTAAAACAGCGCCAAATTGCGCCAGTACGAAAGCCGGCGGAAACGGCGGCATGAACTGAACAGAATCGCTGCATTTCCTGCTGAGCGCTTTCATTTCCGCTGCATTATAGGCTTCAATTCGCCTGGCGCCATTCAAAACAACGGCCTTCAACTTTTTCGATCCCATGACGGCGCCCAGGCCGGATCGTGCCGCCATACGCCCGCTATCATTTGATATGCCGGAAATGAGGGACAGCTTCTCTCCTGCAGGACCTATGCAGGCGATGCGTGCGTTTTTACAACCTGGTTCTTTTTTTAACAGCTTTTCTGTCTCGCTGGTATCTTTCCCCCAGAACTTGCCGGCATCCCGGAGTTCCGCTCTGCCTTTGTCGACACAAAAGTAAACCGGCTTGTCGCTGACACCATAAAAAAAGATGCCGTCATAGCCGCACCGCTTGATGGCCGGTGAAAAATTGCCGCCGCAGTTTGCATCTCCCCAGGTGCCGGTTAACGGCGATTTGCCCACCACCATCCACCGGCCGGCAAACAGGCTTCCTGTTCCGGTCAACAGGCCTGACAAAAAACCCAAAACATTATCCGGACCCAGGGGGTCTGCCATTGCGGGTATCCGATCATAGAGCAGGCATGCTGCCAGACCAATGCCCGAAAGATACGTCCGGTAGGTGCTTTCGGGTATTATCTCTTCGTGCATTTCTTTACGGCTCAAATCCACCCAAAGAACTTTTTCCATACAACCGTTTCTCATATGCCTCCACTGCCGACCCGGCAACCATTCATTGCATTTGATTCCGGTGTTTTTTAAAAACCAGGCAAAACCCGCCCTGGCGCGTGTGCACGAATATACGGCGCTTGTCCTTTTCTTGTAATGTTTTTAGCGATAATGCAATAGCTAATTTACCGAACTATCAACCAAGCAAGGGGTGTATCATAATTCGACAAACTTGTTATTAGATTTAGGCCTGAAAAAAAACTTGACATATTATTTTCTTTTATTATAGTTCATGGTATGAACTATCTAGCAGACGAAAATCGACATCATGTATCGGATCAGCAAATCAGCCAGTTTCAGAAGCTCATCACAAAATTGTTTCAGTGTTGCCAGGACAGAATGAAATATCAGTGTGAAAGATTTGAACTCCCGGATGCAGAGTTTAGATGCTTGATCCTCTTCGGAGAGGAACGATACCACACGCCGAAAGGTCTTGCTCTAAAAATGAACATTGTTAAGAGTCGGATATCAAAAATAATTTCTGGATTGGTCAAAAAAGGCTTGATCCAAAAAATAGCCGATCCTGAAGATTCGAGAGTCACCTTGCTCAGCCTGATGCCCAGAGGGCAAAAAAAACTAGACGAAATCAGCAGATTTTTATACGAAATGCATTTTGAAGTACTGCAGCAGATGGCACCGGAACAACGCAAGATGATGATCACCAATTTGGAAATTCTGAAAGCCTCCATGGAGTCTGTGAAAGAGCTAATGGTGTAAGGCTGGCTGACGAAAGTTCTTGAAGTGAACTATAATACACTGATCATTTTATAACTATTTTAATTTATTGATATATATTAGTTGCCATTTTTAATTAAAGGAGGACCGTATGCCAACGATAGAAGAACAAGTTGCCGAACTCAAATCGCAGTTCGATGCAATGAATAACAAAACGCCAGCCAACAAACTCGCCATTATTGCCTTCAGCGGGGATTTGGACAAAGCGCTTGCAGCATTTATCATTGCAACCGGTGCCGTTGCCATGGGTATGGAAGTGGTGATGTTTTTTACCTTCTGGGGCACGCCGATTTTAAGGGATAAAAACAAAAACGTCGGCGGAAAGGACACCATGGGGAAAATGTTCGGCACCATGCTGCCCAAAGGGCCGGAAAAAGTCAAACTGTCCAAAATGAATATGGCCGGCATGGGAACCGCCATGATGAAATCCCTGATGAAAAAAAAGAACGTAGCATCTCTGGAAGAAATGATCGCCCTTGCCGAAGAACTTGGCGTAAAAATTTTCATCTGCGAGATGTCCATGGATCTTATGGGCTTCAAGCGGGAAGAGATGATCACCTATAACGGTCTGCAATACGCCGGGGTTGCATCCTTTTTGGCGGAAGCCAATGACAGCCGCGTGCAATTATTTATCTAACAACGATATAAAGGAGAAGCATCATGAGTGAGGACATTAAGGCAGATAAAACATTGGATTTAAAGGGATTGGCTTGCCCCATGCCCGTCGTAAAGGTCAGCAAGGGAATCAAGGAAATTGCAGTCGGCCAGGTATTAAAAGCCGTGACAACGGATCCGGGCTCATTGACCGACTTCCCGGCCTGGGCCAAAACGAGCGGAAATGAAATTTTAAAGTCCGAGCAGGATGGAACCGAAATTAATTTTTATATTCAGCGTAAAAGCTAGGCCGAATCGTTCAAAATCTTGATATAAGCCTCTGATTCTAGCTATCCGCACACCGGAAATCCGCCATGGTTATCTTTATATCTATATGATTTTGAACGATGTCATTCGGGTGCTCATACCGGGCACCCGAATGAACCACTATTGTTTACACAAGGAGAACGCCGTGCAATCGATATATTATTTCATTCTTGTTCCGATGGTTTACATCGCCGTTGGCATCTTCGCGGTGGGTACCATCGTCCGGCTTATCAAAATATTTAAAGCGCCCAAACACCCCTCTACCTTACAGATCTATCCGGAAAAAAAGGCCAAATGGTTCGGCACCTTTTATGATGCGTTTTTATTTCCCACGGTTCGAAGGCACGAGCCCGTATTATGGGTTTTCCTCCTGCTGTTTCACCTGGGCCTCATTTTGCTTCTCATCGGTCACATGGAATTGATATGGGACCTTGGCATATTCCAGGTTATTCCCCATGAACCGTTTCTCGGTAAGGGCTTTGTCGGATTGGTACTGACGATTTCGCTGCTGTT
>CAYTAQ010000178.1:0-7586 GCA_964435695.1 uncultured Desulfobacterales bacterium
GTGAAAGGGTCTTCAAGCAAATCCTAAAAGACTCTGTCAAATACGTCGAGGCAGTAGCCCTTGGAAAACCGATTACCCACCTTGCGCCAAAGAGCGAGCAAGCCGAAGCCTTCAGACAAATCAGCAGGGAGATTTTATATGGCCAAAAACTATAAGCAGAATGCAGAAGAAAAGTCTATTTTTCTCAGCCCTGCCGAAGCAGAAAGCCAAAGGGAGAAAAAGGGAGAGAGAGACAGCACAAGCCCTATGGGATGGGCAAGGTTTATCCATATTGACCGTATCAAACCGGACCCCCATCAGCCCCGGAAGAGCTTTAGACAGAAGACATTGGAATCCCTGGCAGAGTCAATCAGGGAGATAGGTGAGATCATCGACCCGCTTACAGTCGAATACGACGAAGAAGAGGACTTTTTCAGGATCATAAGTGGAGAGAGAAGATACAGGGCAGCCGAAATGGTGGGCTTTGAAAAACTTCCGTGTATCATAAAGGAGGTTGATGAGAAACAAAGGGTTTTGCTTCAACTCATCGCAAACCTTCAACGGGAGGACATGACACCTCTTGAAGAGTCCGTTGGGATTAAATCCATTATGGAAAAATTCGGATACTCTCAAGCAGATGCGGCAAAGCTGCTGAACAGATCCGAAAGCTATATCAGCCAAATCCTGGGATTGGAGCGGTTAGGGCAACCTGCCAGGGACATTCTTCAGACGTCTGAAGTTGCCAAGGAGGTCCAGATCCGTGCATCCAGGGAAAAAGACTCCCAGAAACAAAAACAGATATTGGAAAAGGCATCTCAAGAAGGGAAGACCGTGAGGCAGATACGTGCTGAGGGGCAAACGGTGTCATCCCAAACACCTAAGAAATCTCTCGTGAAAGAAGACGGATGCCGGAAATGGATCTGGCGGCCTGAAGACGGAAGGTTTGTGGTCGTTATCCAGTTTTCCAAGAAGCAAAACAGAAACGACAAGACCCAGGCAATCAAGGAGGTCCTGGAAGAGGCCCACAAGCATATGGATGGTTTTGCATGTGGAAACACCTAAGGGTCGACGAGGCTTTCGTCTAAGCAGACTGAATTCAAAGGTTTCTCTGCGGTCATCCACATATGAATGGATGAACGGGACTACGCCTGTTCCGGCAAAAGAGCTTCAAACTGTGCGGGCATGGGCAAATAAGCAAAACCATAACTTAACATCGAGCAAAAATAGCCCCGAGAGAAACCAAAAAGAAAAATCAAAAAGAAAAAATGAATCCAAATGACATTCAAGTTTAACAAAAACGACCACCAGCTCCTTGCCACAGTTGCCGAACACCGGGTGCTCACAGTAAGCCAAGTCACGGCAGTCCAGCGTAAGAGCAAACAGGTAGTCCGAAGGCGCCTGAATATGCTGGAGAAAGCAGGATTCATTCTCTCAGGTACCCTCGGCTTTGGTCAGAATCGCGGTCGACCCGAAAAAACGATCTCACTCACCGAAAAAGGAGCCGCTCTGCTGAGATCTAACTACGAAGTCCTCCGGAATGTACCCCTAAATAAGGTGAA
The DNA here is from genome assembly GCA_964435695.1 of uncultured Desulfobacterales bacterium. Lineage (GTDB taxonomy): Bacteria > Desulfobacterota > Desulfobacteria > Desulfobacterales > B30-G6 > CAYTAQ01. Next base: position 1,539 of record CAYTAQ010000178.1, read on the forward strand.
CGCAGAAAAAGTCCGTTGCCTGGAACATCTACTCTTGACCAACTGGTTCCGGATCCACCTGGGCCAAATCGAACATGCCATACCTCAATTATCCACCCAATTCCTCTCCCCCACATCACCTTTCTTAAAACGGGACCACAGTGATCTACCCCTTATCTTTGAACCGCTCCCCGCTGAAGGCCAGTCTAAGAACGTTAGCGGATTCACCCCGGATGGGGTTTTCACCATAACTCACAGGAAAAGGCAGATGACCCTCCTCTTTTTTCTTGAGGTGGATATGGGGACAGAGTCCGTTGCCAGTTTAAAGCGCGATCCCCGGGACGTAAGACAGAAAGTCATCAACTATCAGGAATATTTTCGAAGCGACCGGTATAGAAGGTACGAGAAATATTGGGACTGCAATCTGAAGGGGTTCCGTCTCCTCTTCCTCACAAATACAGACGCACGAGTGGCGGTGTTGTCAAGGCTGGTTCAGGAAATGCCCCCCTCAAAGTTCATCTGGTTAACGAGTCTTAAACAGATGTTCTCCCACGGCTTATCTGCCGAAATTTGGGTCCGCAGCGGCAAACAGGATGCTCCTTGTGAATCGATTCTGGGTACCGCGATGGCTTGCAGGGCTCCCCTATCGGCTCTGAAACCCTAACCACCCCCTTCTATATGTCCTCCAACCACTGGCTAAATTGTATCATAATTACCAGGAAACTCTCGTGAATAGGCTCAAATTGTACCGTAATTCCACCTGAAATGTATCTTAATTCATCATAAATTGTATCGAAAATAGCCCTTGAGGCCACAAAAACGCCTATTTATGATACTATTTCAATTCAGGAAATTCGTGGAATAACAACCACATAATGGATGTACCGAAAATCGAATATAATAAAAAATAGACTTAAATGACAATCATCCCAACTGAATGGGGTAACAAAGTGAAAAGAGAGCAGAGAAAAAAGGAAACATTGATCAATAATTCGTGGCAGGTGCCTTGTATTATCCGGGTGGTATATAAAGGACAGCGCAGTATCTTGCAGGTTTTCTTGTGATAGAGGAGGTTCTACTAAGTGTCGGTGCTGTACCGTCTATCTGTGGTTCGTTAGAGTTGTCTAACAAAGCTTCCTTGTCAGCTTTCAGCAGTTGTCCTTAGGCAGATCGGCAAGATGTTCAGGGGCATCAAGGAGTATTCTTTTGTTTTGATTCATCTCTTGTAGCTTCGCTGTCGTATCAGACCATAGTATTTGATGTGAGAACCGGGTTCTTGGAGATGAAAATTCGGGGATCAGGTATTCGCGTTGTTCTAAGCTGAATTGGGTGATGATTTGGTTCATGCTGGTTCCTGATTCATTTCTGTTTTGCAAAGCACACATTTCTATTCCTACCTTCGGTTTTGAATCTTGGGTGTCCATTGCTCCTGATCGTTTCTTCTGGGTGTTGGTTCTGGTTTATCACCGTCTATTCTTACTTAAAGGAAATATTTGGACTTGAGCAGTTATCTCTTATTGGCAAGAAGGTTCTTCATGGCATCGGATCAGTTCGGAGCAGAGAAACGCACCCACTGGTCTGGTGCCTCCGAACTGAGTGTTTGCTTGTCTCCCTTCGCTGCTGTGGGGTTTTGGGCACACGCAAACCCCTTATCATAAATCTTTCCCCCCTGCGGGGGTCGGCCTTACGGCCTAAAGATTTATCGAGGGGTTCGCTTAGGCAATGAACCGATAGGGCACATCTACAAAAACTTCTCACCTGATGACAACGAGGAACAGGACGGAGATGGTTAGACAGAACAAAGCCCCCAGGTCAAGGCCCGAGCAGTACATGATATCCAGCCCCGTGCCTAATCAAAGAAAAGGCACGGAGGATGATAAAAAATGGAAACAATAAAAACCTTAATCCTGGAATGTGTGGTTGGAAACAGCGCTCAGCATATCCGCGAGATACACCTAAGAGTCTCTGAATTCAGGCCAGAGGTGCCCCAACATACAGTAAGAGCAAGGCTCTCCGAGATGTCACGGGCTGAAAACCTTGAGGAAAAGTTGAGCGCTTTCGGTAATGGGTTTTACGGTCTATATCAAGAGAACAAGGAGATGTGCAGCGTCGTCTCGTACCCTGACCGCGGGCCGTGGGGTGATTCGGGATACAGAGGGAATTGCACAGGCCACCTCATAAAAGACCTTATTTTGAGGTTTAACAGTAAGAGCATTTTCGACCCTGCTGAAGGCGGCGGAACAGTAAGAGAAGTGGTCAATGGCATCAACAAATACCTGAAGCGCGAAATCCATTACGAAGGCAGAGACCTTAACCAAGGTTGGGACATCCTCACCAGCCAACTGCCGGAAAAAGAGTTTGATTTGGTCTTTTACCACCCCCCATACTGGGACATCATCAAGTATTCAGACAATCCAAGAGACCTCAGCAACTGCTCTACGTTGGACGGGTTTGAGCTCAAATTAAGTGGGTCTGTTGAGCGACTTTTTCGGGCAGTTAAGCCAAATGGAATAATGGCGATTCTTATTGGTGATAAGCGGAGAGCCGGCAACTACTATGTTTTGATGAGAACGCTTCTCATGAACAGAAACATAGGGCAGCTAAGGGGAATCATCATCAAGATACAGCATCATTGCAGGAGCGACCGGGTTTTTTACAACCCAAGAAACCCGTTTCTGATTCCCATCAAGCATGAATACTGCCTCATCTTCCAGAAATAAAAAGGAAGATGGAGGCTGACAAAAAATGACAAATGAAATGCCAAAAAGATTGCCCACTGTGAGACACAACGGGGAGAAATATTTCATTGATTGGAGATTGCAGGAATTCAGGCCTGTTGACCGACCATTTGAATCAATCCCTTTTGACAGTGAATTAGGCAGAGAAATAGATGAGATGCCGGAACCACAAATGAATGCAAACCCAATAGAAAACAATGTGACCGTAACCTGCTCAAGCTGCGGTAAGTTGCTCTTTGCAGGCTCAGAAAATGAGGCACGACATCTCATCATTTACTGTGAAGATTGCCTGCGATAACTGAACTCTCGGTGCCACTTCACGGCTAAAGGTTTAAAAGGGGTATTGCTCAATCGCAAAACCCCAATTTAAACCTTTCCCCCTTCCGGGGTCGCCTATGGCACATTGACCTGATTGCGTTGAGAGAGGACCCTTCTTCCCCTCTCAAACTCTCCCCCCGCAGAATCCCTGTGAAAGCATAAAAAGATAAGCGGCACAAATACCATATGACCACTCCGGGTGACAAATCCCGAAAGACTGACGTTTTCAATTCTTGTCCGGGATTAGTCACGCTCGGAGTGACAGCCGCGCTACTTTTTAAGCTTTCAGTTTTTGTCGGCGATTTTGCTTCTCGCAATAATTCTTGACTCCAAACACGGAGGTAAGATGTGATGCTGTGAGGATATGGCGACAAAAACCAGGCAGGTGGACTGACAAGGTTCTTCTTCTCTCTCTCAGGAATAAAGATGTCCTGAGAGCGAGCAAGAAAGACCCGCTCCACGAGGTGATAGAAATGGAAAAACTCAAAGGCATTAGAAAAGGCCGAATATGGCTGAACGTCTTTAAGACGGATGACAGAGAAATTATTGTCACCGTTAACAAAACATACATGGACAAAGACGGCAAATGGAATCATACGCCGTTCTTGAACCCGAGGCGTGGCGACATTGAGGATTTGAGGGATTGCGTTTTCGAGTTCCATGAATTCGCAAAATCTTTCAAATTGTAAAGGGGCAGATGAGCCCCTCATTTTTTCTTTTTGATGCCATTTTGCTGATTCTCTTGCCGTGTTCTTGAGACACGGAGACGATTAATTCCCTCATATAAACCTTCTTTCAAATCGTGGTGCCACTTCACGGCTAAAGGTTTAAAAGGGGTATTGCTCAATCGCAAAACCCCAATTTAAACCTTTCCCCCTTTCGGGGTCGCCTATGGCACACTGACATGCAGCCCAAAGCTTTCTTCTCTCTCTCAGGAACAAAAGTGTCCTGAGAGCGAGCAAGAAAGACCCGCTCCACGAGGTGATACAGATGAAACAAGAAATCGAACAATGGATACTTGAAGAAGACCTGCCGCCAAGAGCAAACCTGAAACCCATCAGCAAATTTGACGGATTATACCCTGAGGATGACGAGGAAAGAGAGGCGTACTGGGACTTCATCCACTGGGCAATAAATAGAGAACACGCCGTGCTTCTACACATACCAAAAACGCAAAACGAAAACGATTTCTGGCAGCTCGACCTCGATGAATCCGGCACCGATGTATCAGCATTCAACACCGTAGACTTCGAAAGAATGTACCCTCAAACATTCAACAAATACGCTTATAAGATAAACAAAATCTATGAAAAAGTGCAGGACTTAGCGCTTCTCCACAGTTGTATCAGCCACGAAGAAGGAAAGGAAAACGTGCACAGAAGATTCACAAACCTCATAGAAAACGAGTTCAAAGACAACGCAGCCATGCTTGTTGAGACCTATAAGAAATACCCGCAGTTCTTAAACAAAGAAAAGCTTTTTGATAGAGTCACAGAATTAAACAGGAACATTAGAAAATGCAACCAGATATGGAAACAGCATGCCTATCAAGACTGAATAGGTGGAAAAAGATGCCACCATATTCAAAAATCTATGACTCGAAAGGGCCGGTCTTCATAACGGTTCTGTGCCTTATGTGCAAAGAGCCAATTGAAGAAGAACAACGAAAAAGAGGTAAAGCATTTTGTGAACAATGTGAAGATATGTGTTTTCCATCAGGACCATTGGCGCCGACAGAAAAGGTGTTCCCGGGCCAAGTCATAAACCCGCAAAGAAGGCGGCATGAGGAAGAAATCATTTTTAGAATAACGAGGAGGGCCTTTAATCGGTTCCTGTGAAAAAGCTTCAAACTCGAAACAAGCCCCTCATCCTACACATTCCTGACGGAAAAAGTGGTTCCCCCTTTCGGGCAGCGCGAGCGGGGCGGGGCTGGCAACTTGATGCAGCTCATATGAGTGAGAAGTTTTGGAAGTGAGGTTATAGGTCCCTCGTACCTTCAGAGCGCCTCGTTTATGTGAAAGCACCATCTCTTTCAGTGATGAGAAGGCCGGGGATGCCGCCCGTATCGGTTTGCTGTAGTCAACCTCTGCCAGCGGTACGAAACCAAAAAATTTATTTAGCAAAACATATTTCAGTTCTAAATAAATTCAGGAGGCTGGTATGAATGAAAAAAAGCTGCATAAAAATAAAGGAAATCAAGAACATCCGGACGTTGATTAACGATATCAAGTCTGGACAAGTTGGTTGGTACGGGTACCAAGGCAAGACAATCCTTGTGGGTTACCGCAAAGGCAGAGACGAAGAAGGCCGTGACAGTAAACAACGAACCTACTGGGACCGGCGAAAAAATGGATTTTGCGTCAAGTGCGGCAAAAAAGTTTCAAAAAAGAACCCTCAAACAGGTAAGCTGTACAGGCTGTGCGAAAACCACCGCAAAGAATTGGATCAGAAAAAGAAATGAAGATTTGCTTAACCTGGCAACAAAACCATGCCTGCAAAATCAAGAGACACGATTGACCCTTATCAAATAAAATGGAGCACCCTCAAGGAAGCAGAGCTTGAGCGATTAAACGATTACATACGCCGAAATCTTTCAAGAAAAGAAATGGGGGAGATCGATTTCAGGGTGATAGGGAACTTGGTCCTGGCAAGAACCAAGACACTGTCACTCGCTGTAAACAGAGAACTTCTTGAGCCAATAAGCCAATGGCTAAACGACCAATCATGGTTGGAAAGATTCAAGATATCTGATAAGGACATCCCAAACTGGGCTGAGTACAAAAGACAGCAACGATTGTGGACAAGACAACAGAGGATTCTGTCAGCAGAGAGGCTCAGGCTTTATAGGCAAGAAATCATTAAAAAGCGAAAACTGCGGGACGAATTAGGCAAAATCGCTGGCAAGGCAAGGCCGAAAGGAGCCTATTTTCACCGATTTAGAGGCGGCTTCATCGTGCCGATAGCATCACCGTTTAGCCCGCCGGAACAACACAAAGAAAAAACGCGGCAAAAA
>CAYTAQ010000178.1:7596-7890 GCA_964435695.1 uncultured Desulfobacterales bacterium
GATCTCCTTCCCTGGAAACTGCTCATCACAACTGAACTAACAAAAGCAAAAAAACTCAGAGACCTCGAAGACTATTGCTCAGACAAACGCTTGGATTCTGCATGCAAAATCATTCACTTACTACAAATGGAGACAGAAGGAAAAATCAGGCTCATCCAAGAAAAACCCTTCGGAGACATTACACTTGAATCTCTGCAAAAAGAACAGGAGGGCCGTATAACAGTCACAGATAAGCACGGGAAAAATTATGATTTTGATTGGCAAAATCTAACAGATGGCCAACGAAAAAAGATA
>CAYTAQ010000179.1:0-7787 GCA_964435695.1 uncultured Desulfobacterales bacterium
TACGCCCACCGATCAGGTTCTTAAAATCATGAAACGATATAAAAAGGGTGTTAATATTTTAAAGATCAAGGAGTTAACAGGGTTTAGCGATAAGCAAATCAGCAATATTGTGCACAGGGCAAGCAAAAAGGGTAAGTTGGAGAGGGTGGAGCGCGGTGTATACAAACTGATCTAGCAAACGATGCAAAGCCGGCACGATGAAAATCGTATTAACGATTCTAGCCCTTATCTATACGCTTTTACCATATGACGTTTTACCGGATTTTTTGATCGGCTGGGGCTGGATTGATGATTTCCTTGTCCTGTATCTTGTGTGGCGGTATTTTTACAAGGGCAAGGGGTGGCCGTTTCGATCACATCAGACCGGTTATCAAGGCAGTTCTCCGGGTTCTGGCAAAACCGGGAGAAAGGAGGGGGGGGCAAGAGAAAACGATGATAAGACAGCCCAAAATGATCAGGGGCTGAATTTAAAGGATCCCTATGAAATTCTCGGTATTTCCAGGGATGCTACGATGGAAGAAATCAAAATCGCTTACAAAAAACTTGCGGGAAAGTACCACCCGGACAAAGTTCTTCATTTAGGTGATGAATTTAAAATACTCGCTGAAAAACGGTTTAAAGAGATACAGGGTGCCTATCAGAAGCTGACAAGGCAGTAAAAACCTAATTCCAAAGGTCCGGATTTGGTTACCTTTAGAAGAAGATTGAACCGATGGAGTAATGGAGTGATGGGTTTAAATCGACTCTGCCAACAATCCAATACTCCAGTACTCCGACACTCCATTTATACAAGGCCCTGGTCGAGCATGGCATCCACGACTTTCACAAAACCGGCAATATTGGCGCCATTCATATAATTGCCGGGGGTGTCATACTGCGCGGCAGTTTCCCTGCAGGTTTTATGAATGTTGCTCATGATCATCTTCAGCCGGTTATCGACTTCTTCCCGGTTCCAGGAAAGACGCATGCTGTTCTGCGTCATTTCAAGCCCGGATACAGAGACGCCGCCTGCATTTGCTGCCTTGCCTGGGCCGTAGAGCAGCTTGTTATCCAGAAAAATTTCGATTCCCTCAGGGACTGTCGGCATGTTGGCGCCTTCACACACTAAAAAGACGCCGTTTTTTACCAGGTGACCGGCATCCTTTTGGTTAATTTCATTTTGTGTCGCGCTGGGGAAAGCGCAATCCGCCTTATGATTCCACAAGGGATTGTAATCCAGGGCCGGATCCACCGGGGTGTAAACAGCGCCGGGATATTTTTCCGCATACGCTTTAACGCGGTCGCGTCGGACATTTTTCAGAATTTTTAAAAAGGCAAGCTTTTCATGGTCGATACCCGCTTCATCATAGATATAGCCGGAGGAATCGGAGCAGGTAATAATCTTGCCTTTCAGGTCCAATATTTTTTCGATGGTATACTGTGCGACATTTCCGCTTCCTGATACCAGGCAGGTTTTACCTCCCAGCGTTTTATTCTGTGTTGCAAGCATTTCCGACGCAAAATACACGGAACCATACCCGGTAGCTTCGGGTCTGATGAGACTTCCGCCCCAGTTCAGACTTTTACCTGTCAGCACACCGGTAAATTCATTACGGAGCTTTTTGTACATTCCAAAAAGAAAACCGATTTCTCTGGCACCGACACCGATGTCGCCGGCAGGAATATCCGTATTGGGACCGATATGACGAAAGAGTTCACTCATAAAGCTTTGACAGAACCGCATAACCTCATTGTCTGATTTGCCTTTCGGATCAAAATCAGAACCACCTTTCCCACCGCCCATGGGAAGGGTGGTCAATGCATTTTTAAAAACCTGTTCAAACGCCAGGAACTTTAAAATGCCTAAGTTGACAGACGGGTGGAAGCGAAGTCCGCCTTTATAGGGGCCGATGGCACTATTCATTTCGATTCTAAATCCCCGGTTGACCACAATTTCGCCCCGGTCATCCATCCACGGAACGCGAAAGATGATGACTCGCTCAGGTTCAACAAGTCTTTCAAGAATTTTGGCTTTCCCATACTCAGGGTTGCGGTCCAGCACCGGCTGGATTGATTCCATGATTTCACTTACCGCCTGATGAAACTCAATTTCATTTGGATCTCTTGCCTTAATTAATTTGATAATATCAGACATGCTGTCCTCCCTTACTTGGATTCGACATACATAACAGCTTGCAGTTTTCTGCCATCAACTTTTATGACGATCGGTTTGTCCAGATGTATATGCGACACATACCTCGATTCTTTGTTAATGGGAAGTGATATAATCCAATCCCAGTCAATAAATGCTTCTTTGTCATTCAAAACAGAGATATAGTTTATCCCCATTGTCGTGATATTATGAAAAAAATGAGAACCTTGAGAAGGTTCCGCTTTAAATTGGCCGAAGGCTGTCTCGACGATGGCTTCGACGTTACAAATATCCGCCCATTCCACGGGGATACCGAGCCAGCGGTCGGCAGACCCCCATCTGCCCGGGCCGATCAGAATATATTTGCGGTCTTCTTGAAGCATCCATTTATTCAGTTCTCCGATCTCTCTTGCAATTTCCAACGTCTTGGTCGGGTCAAAAGCAGACGGCTTCACATAAATGATGTCTGTAATGTTTTTCTTTACGGCGTTCCCCAGGGCATTCTCGGAAAAACAAAAAGATTTTTTTATCTCTTCATTGCGGATGCTTACGGTTTCAAGCTCGGCGTGCGCAGTCATGGGTCTTAGCTGTAGTACCGCAAATTGCGGTTTGGCGGCTTTGTTTTCGGGGAAATTGACTGAAAACTCCAATTCCACCGGACAACCCATTCCTTCCTCTCCGATGACCAGAAATTTAGAAAGAATGTCAGCCAAGGGGAATGCGTTGTATTTTAATATCTGTGCGAATGAGAGAACACGGTATCCGGCGATATGCGCTGTATCGCGAATCCGATGTTCTTCAGGCACATAGGTGCTGCATAAGCGTGCAATGGGCGATTCGTTTTCTGCGTCCGATAATTCACGTTTATCCAGGTTGGTGGCATCGCTCGCACCGAGTAACCTGCATCCCTTTTCCATCTTTAAGGCGTAAAAAACGCGTTGGGAATTCTTTAAAATATCGTCAACAGTGGATCGCTGTGGCAATAGCTGAGGATATTTGGGAGAAAAACGGAGCGTTTTGCCACCTTCCACAACCATCTTTCCCAGACCCAGGGCGATGGTTGCGATCCCTTCTTCCGGTTTCATATGTGAAAAAGGATAGTAGTTATGGGATTGCGCAACACCGGAAATCGCCGGGTAATAGTGCTCATTGTATGTTTCGCCCACCAATTTCTGGATAATTACCGCCATTTTTTCTTCTTCCGTCCGATGTCCCACGCGCTTTGAAAATGCCCTGGCGCCTTGAAAATAGGTGGAGGCATAGACAAGCTTGATGGCGTTGATTAAATGCTCAACCCTGTTCTCAAAGGACGGGCAATCATTGGGGAGCATATAGGTCCGGTATAGGCCGGCGTATGCCCGGAACTGGGCATCTTCCAAAAGGCTTGAAGATCGTATGGCGATGGGATAGTGAACACGCTTGAGATATGCTTCAAGATCCATTTTGATCCATATGGGGAATTTTGCCTTTAAAAATGTTTCGGCAATCGTTTCGTCGGGCATATCGGTATTGGAAAAATCCAGAAATCTGTTTTCTTGAATGAAGGATTCAAAACCTTCGGTGGTGATGACAAGCGACTGCGGAACGGAAATTTCCACATCGGCATGCCTCTCATGCAGATCAGTATGATGCTTCAGCAGGTTTGATGCAAAGGCAAGCCCCCTTGCTTTACCTCCCAGAGAACCTTTTCCGATTTTAAAAAATTCGGTATCCATGTCAAAATCAAGGGCATCAAAATTAACAACAACGCCCTTTTGTCTGCGGCTGCGGCGTTTGCGAATACTGGAAACCAAAAAATCTCTCATTTGTTCGGTATCGAACGAAAAATCAGCCGCGGTGGCCGGACGCAGTTTTGAAGCGAGGATGATTTCGGTCCGTGCAAATAACCATCTTGAAATATCATTACGGTTGGCGTGAAGCATCAGGGATTCTACCGGAACGCTTGAAATTTCCTTTTCAAGCGTTCTAAGATTGGATGCCCGGCTCAGCTCTTTACCATCGGGCATTCGAAATACAAAGTCTCCAAATCCAAGATGCTCTATGAAAAAGGCATGCACTTCAGCATTAAGCGACGGTGAGTTTTTATTTACAAAAGTGGCCGGGATGGCTTCAGCCCCCTTAGAATTCGATGGCTCAGAACTGCTGAGAAGCAAGGGGATATCCCATCGGTCTTTTTTAATTCTTGAAAGCAGCTCGATGCCTGCATTGTCGCTTAATTCGCCATTTTTGGGAAATCGTACGTCTGAAATGACGCCGAGAATATATGGCTTAAATTTGTCATAAATATCAATTGCTTCTTCATAGTTTTCCGCGATAAGAATTTTGGGGCGCGCGCGCATGGTCAGCAACCTGTGCTCCTCATTCAATCCTTCTTCCATGACGGCCTGTGTCTGGGAGACAAGTTCCCTATATAGAATGGGAAGCAGAGATGAAATATATTCCGGAGAGTCTTCTACAAAAAGAATGATTCGAATACCGGCGGATTCGGCGTCCTGCGCAGCGTTCATTTTGTCTTCGGTGCTTTTGATCAAGGCAACAAGAATGTCGGTATTGCCGGACCATACAAAGGCCCTGTCGATGCCTTCGGGTTTTTCTTGTCCGGGGTAGAACTCCAGTGACGAGATATCGCTGTGTGCAAAGAGAATGACCGGCAGCTCCGGTGTCCTTTTCTTGATCTCCTTTCCAATTTCAAAACAATCCATATTCAGGATGCGGGGCATGGTGATGACCATGTCAAATTTTTTTTTCTCAAGGGTTGCGATTGCTTCATGGACAGAGGATACCCATGTCAGGCGAGGGGGGTTGCTAAGGTTCAGGCCGCGATACTCGTGGATGATTCTTTCGGACAGTCTGACATCTTCTTCCATGATCCATGCATCATAAGGCGTGGAAACCAGCAGGACATCCCTCACCTTATTTGCCATGAGTTCATGGAAGATCTTGAACCGCGGATCAAAATCTTTGAGGAAATTATCGACAACAAGGGCCACGGTTATTCACCCTTTAAAAAATCTTTTACAGTAAAAGGGTTCAAGGATTTCAGGATTCGAGGGTTCGAGTGAAAGATATTTATGAGATAAATAGTGGATGAAAAAACCATTTATCACGAAAACACGAAGGGACGAAAGCACGAAAAAAAAGAAAAGATTTCGTAGTTTCGTGATTGTTTTTTTGTTTTTGTCATTCGAAACCTTGAATCCTGACAGGGTTGCTTCCGTTAAAGAGAAATTGCAGCCGACCAACACTGTTAGAATTAACCTCCAATTGATACGATATCCTAGTATTCCGAACTCGTTGACACCGCAACGCCGGTATGATCGGCTTCCCGGTCTGCAACTTCAAGTGATTCGTCGAGAATGCTTATTGCTTCGTCGATTTGATCTTCCGTCATGATCAAAGGGGGCGCAACGGTGAGCGTGTCATACCACGGAACCATATAGAGTCCTTTAGCCATGGCCGCTCCGGAAATCTTACCGGTCATAAGTGCTTTTCCGCTTAATTTATCCGCCTTGACATCAAACGGTTCCTTGGTTTCTCTATTTTTGACGATTTCGAGGCCCCAGAAGTGGCCCATGCCCCTGACGTCTCCCACACAGTCATGTTTTTCAGCAATATCAAAAAGTCTTTCTTTAAGGTGCCCGGCCGCTCTTCGGGGCAAATCCGTATCGAACAGCTTTTTGTATTCGGCAATCGCCGCCGGAATGGCCGACAGGCAAAGCGCATGAAACGCATAGGTGTGGCCGTGGCAGAACAATTCATCATTGAAAAAGTCGGCAACCTTTTGGGACGCTGCCGTCATACCCAGTGGCGTATAAGCGGATGTGCAACCCTTTGCCGTGGTCATAATATCCGGGGAAACATTCCAATGGTCCATGGCAAATGCCTTTCCGGTTCTAAACCACCCGGTCATGACTTCATCCGCAATCAGCAGGACGTCGTTGTCATCGCAAATTTTTCTCAAGATAGGATAATATTCCGGCGGTGGCACGATCCTTCCGTTGGTGCCGACAATCGGTTCGACAATAATGGCGGCGACATTCCCTTCTTCCTTGATCATATAATCAAGGTAGCGCGCGCACTGCACCTGGCAGGCAGGATACGTCAAATCAAACGGACAGCGATAGCAGTAACAGTCGGGTGCAAAGCGGACACCGTCCACCGTATACCGGACGCGTTCAACAGCCCATCTTCTCGGATCTCCCGTAAATGCCATTCCGGCAGGTGTCGCACCGTGAAAAGAGTGGTATCGTGAAATGACTTTGTAGGCAGGCGCTTTGGACAGCCGGGCCATCACCAGTGCGCCGTCGTTGGCTTCCGTGCCGCTGGTTGAGAAAAAGAGTTTCGCCAAATGTTGCGGCATGATCGAACGCAATGCCTCAACGGCTTCGAGGGCAACTTCCGTTGTAAATCCCGGTGCCACGTAAGGCAGCTTTGCAGCCTGTTTTTGAATGGCTTCCATAATGGCCTTGTTTTTATGGCCCAGGTTCGAGCACATCAACTGTGAGGAAAAGTCGATATAACGTTTGCCGTTGCTGTCATAAAAATAGACCCCTTCGGCATCGGTTATGAGCAGCGGCGACTGCCAGTTTTTTTGCCGGTTCCATGTTCCGAAGGTATATTTTGCCATCGCTTTAATTCTATTTTCAACATTTTCCATAAGGTAACCCCTTCCTTTAGACGGTGTCTAGTTGTTTCAAATGAGCTGTATGTTTTTTGCCGATGGTTTTCAATGCGCGGGAAACTTCAGGCAGTGCTTTGATTTTTTGGGCGGCATCCGTATAATACCGCACGCTATTTTGTTCCCGTCTTTTAGAAATACGCAACGCACTTGCTGCATCTAAATTTTCCAGTTCATCAACGACAACCGCTTGATAGGGTTCTCTCGTAAAGTCTTTGACAGGCTCCAAAATCATTTCCGTTACGTTCTCACGGCGGGTCCGCTGCACAGTCTGTATGTTTTTTTTATTGTCCCTGATAAATTGTTCCAGCATTTCCTTAATATCAGCGCAGGCGTCATGATCAGCCAGCCTGGCATAGAGCGCTGCGTCCTCTTTTTCCAGGGTTTCTGCAAAATTAAGGATACTACCAAAATTGGTCAGTGGCATATTCCTCTCCTTGTGGCTAAAACCATCGTTCGATTACAACCTTGGTGTCGGTAAAAAATTGGAAAATTTCCTGCCCATGTCCTTTAATGTCGCCGAACATGGAATTGCCGGCACCGCCGAACGGGAAGAAGCTCATGGGGGCTGCAATGCCGATATTGATGCCGACCATGCTCGGTTTAACATGATATTTGAATTTGCGGGCAGCGGCGCCGCTGGATGTATAAATGCAGGCGGCATTGGCATGATTTCGAGTATTCACGATGTTGATGACTTCATCCAGGTCTTTTGCACGAATCATGCTGACCACCGGCCCGAAAATCTCTTCACTGGCGATGGCCATATCAGGTTTGACATTGTCGAAGAAGGTGGGGCCCACGAAAAAACCCTTCGGGTACTCTTCTACCGTGAAATTGCGGCCGTCTAGAACCAGATCGGCCCCCTCTTCAATACCCTTTTCGATGTAGCCGAGAACGCGTTTCTTGTGAGCCGGGCTGATCACGGGGCCCATGGCGGTTTGCTCATCCAGCCCATTGCCCACTTTCATCACCTTG
>CAYTAQ010000180.1:0-7739 GCA_964435695.1 uncultured Desulfobacterales bacterium
GAACCACCCAGATGGTACTCAATCGACTCCACGCCAAAACCGGCCACCTGTGCCGCCTTGTGGCGGGGAATCATGACTTCGGTCTTCCGGTTTTCAAAGTTGTCGATGGCCAGCTTAACGATCTTCTTGGCGTCTTCCATGGCATGGTGCTCGTCAAACTCGATGTGAATCACGTTGTCCTGCTCCATCTTGGCGATGGGATGGGTGGTGATGAGCTTGGTGTGGAAACACTTGGCCACGTTGGCCAGGTTCTGCATGATACACTGAATATCCACCACCATGGCGTCGCAGGCACCGGTAATAATCGCCAGTTCCTGCTGAAGAAAGGTGCCTGCCACCGGAACGCCGTGACGCTGGAGCATTTCATTGGCCGTACAGCAGATGCCACTCAGCTGAATGCCTTTGGCCCCTTTGGATTTGGCATATTCGATAATCTCAGGACGTTGAGCCACAGCGATGATCATTTCGGAAAGAATCGGTTCGTGGCCGTGTATGACAAGATTGACGTGGTCTTCCTTCATGACCCCGAGATTGGCTTCGGACTGTACCGGATACGGTGTGCCGAACAGCACGTCCTGAAGGTCCGTGGCCAGCATGGAACCGCCCCAGCCGTCGGCAATGGCTGCACGGCTGCCTTGTTTGATAAGATTTTTATAATCCTGATCCACACCGATATGGGTTCGATGCATGATTTCCACGATTTCCCGGTCGATATTTCTCGGGACAACCCCGGCTTTTTTCCACTTTTCATAAAGGGCCTCCGGCGCACGTTTCGCGTAAAGGAGTTCTCCGTCAGCCTTGCCCCACTCGTTCAGCGCCTTTTCAGCAACTTCCAGAGCGATTTCATCGATGTCTCTGTCTTTGGTCTCGCCGTCTACTTCTACCGTGATGGCAACGCCCAAATAAGGTGCGATGGACAGCAGTTTGTTGGTGTCTTTGATTTTATAGGCGTCCGTTTCTTTTCTTGCTGCCGACATGAAAACTTCAGCCACGCTTCTGCCATGGTCTGAGTGGGCGGCTGCACCACCGGCAATCATCCGGATAAAGTTACGGGCGGCAATGGTATTGGCCGTGGCGCCGCACATGCCCTTTCTTTCGTCCTTGCCTTCGATACCGCTTTTGGGGAGCGGCAGGCGGCAGGGTCCCATGGAACAATTTTTACAGCAGGTGCCCTGGACGCCGATGTTACAGGGCTTCATTTTTACGGCTCTGTCGAAAATGGTTTCAACGCCCAGTTCCTGAGCCCGTTTAATCATTATTTGGGTCGCTAGATCAATGGAAGCTGCAACCGGATCTGCTACCTTAGCTTCTTTTTCTACTTTTGCAGCTTTCAGTTTTTTCTCTTCTGCCATTTGAGGTTCCTCCTCATTTATTTTAGAGTTAAATCGGTATGATCGTTATTACTGAAACCTTGATTAGCTCATGCCTAATAAAGTTTCACCCGCCGATGGATCCAGGTGAGCCGTTCCAGTATTTTTTCATTTTGGGATTTTTGCTCAGCCGCTGCGGTCATGGGCACTTTCTCACCTTCTGCCTTTTCCCGCTTGGCGGATAACGCTTCTCGTTCAGCCGCACGTTTCTGACGCAGTGCATCTTCTTCGGCGTCCCGTTTTGCGCTGGCGTCGGCGACTGCCTTTTTCTTGGCATCTTCCTCTGCCTTGGCTTTGGCTTCCGCTTTTGCTTCGGCTTCGGCCTTGGCTTTGGCCTCTGCTTCGGCTTTGGCTTTTGCTTCGGCTTCGGCGTTTGCTTTAGCTGTGGCTTCCGCTTTAGCTTTGGCTTCAGCCTCCGCCTTTTCATCTACTGCGGGCGCTTTTTTCTCAGGCGCTGCCTGCTTGGGCGCTTCTTTTTCCGGAGCCGCTTTCTTGGGCGCTTCTTTTTTTGCCGCCGGTTTGGCAGCGGCTTTCGGTTTTTCAGCGGCCTTTTTCGCCGGGGCTGCTTTGGTTGCCTCTGCTTCAATGGTCAGGTCAGGTTCGGGTGCCAGCGCTGCAAAATCGATATCAACGTCGTCCAGCTGCTTGTGGATGGCTGTTACATCTGCCGCACTGCCGCCGTCCACGAGCAGATCGATATAACTTTTAACCAGTCGTATGGTCTCCGGGTGCCGCAGGATCAGAACATCGGACCCGGCCATGAGATAGGTAACCGCCCCGACTGCTTCCATGAGGATTCCCCTTTTTTCAGGATCTCCCAGTAATGGTTCCTCGGCAGCCGTTAATTTTGCTTCTTTACATTTCCAGATCTCGTTTCCGAGATTGTTGATTATCGGGTACTGCAGTTTTTCATCGCCCTGCGCCATGGCGGCCATTCTCAGTCGTTCCATGACCGAATAGGAGTATTCCAGACCATAACCCAAACCACCGGTTGTGGGATCGACAATCACACGGTCCATGGGCATGCCAAGATTTTCTAGAAGAATGTTGATTTGTTTTGCGATGTTAACGTCAATGGGAGAGGAGGATATGACGATGTGACCATATCCCATAGCCGCGGCGCCGATGCCTTTGTGGTTTTTATCCTCCACCGGGCCCAAAACCAGTTTTTTATCCTGGCAGGTTTCTGCTATTTTCTTCAGTACGATTTCATCTTTTTGCGGGTTTGCACACCCCCATATGATGAGCGGAACATCGATGGCGTCAGCAACCTTTTTTACTATTGCCGCAGCATCTTCCGGGCTGGCATCATTCCCATTGGGGTCAATGCTTTTAAGTTGCAGGACAATCATTTCAGCGCCGTATTCATCAACGCATTTTTTAGCCCATGCAGCTGAATCGGATAAAACATCCTTAAATGGGCTTGTTGCAGCTTCAGCCCAGTCTTCCGGTTCCATATCCCAAATTTCCATGGCAATTTTGGGTTTGTTGGGCATGTTTCCTTCAAAGTGATAAAAAGGATAACAGGTCTCCCCACCGACGGTAACAGCGTTTTTCCCATCACCCAGGGTGATTTCCTTGACACCGCCAGTATAAGATACTTTGTAAAATTCAAAAGCCAATTTGGACCTCCTTATCAAAATACCGGTTAATAATTGAGGTTTAAACGATTTTTAATGAACAGAACTTCCACAACCATTAAGAATTCGAAAAAGCCACCCCCCTTTCTTAAAAATTATTTTTTATACTGTTATCTACATTCGGTAGATTAATCACCGGAAAAAATAGGAAAAAATGTGCTTTTCCCCGACAGAAAATTGCACTAAATGTTCTTATCTATACAGTGTTTTCCGCTTTGTCAATAGATGAGTAACATAAAGATAATTGAGGGGACAAGCATGGAATTACCTGAATTTTATTTATATTCTAGCTAAGGTTTATGCGTGCAACAGAGGAGTCGCAGATGTTTATAATACAGAATACAGGAGACAGAATACAGGATAAGGCATTTGACTTCGGCTTCATACGAAAAATATAAATTTTATTCGGTATTCGGTATTCTTTTTTTTCGATTTTTCAGCCGGTTCTGCAGTTTCGGAAATTTTTCCATATCGGTATGCGGCAAAAACAAGGCTGCGATGTAATGATCCATAAAGGAGGGGGTTTCAGAAAGTTCAAAATTGGTCATTTTTTTAGTCACGTCTGCAACATGTTGTCGAATATGGTTGCTGAGGGCGCTCATTTTTGCTCCCATGAGAGAGCCGTTTCCGATATAGGTTATATTGTCCGGATCGAATTCCGGCAGCAGGCCGATCACCATGGCTTTTTCAAGGTCCACATAGCTGCCGAAGCCGCCGGCCAGGATAATCTGTTCAATATCCTGGATCGACATGCCGACTTCCTCGATGAGGGTCATGCAGCCGCTGTAGATTGCTCCTTTGGCCCTGATAAGGTTTTCAATGTCTATTTCAGAAAGCACGATATCACGGCCGATTTGCGTTTCATTCTCCCAGGCCAGTACATACTCGTAAATGCCGTTATTTTCACGGATGCGGGGTGTATCGAGACCCCGTTCAAATTTACCGAGATTGTTGATGATGCCTATCTCAAAAAGGGTGGCGACCATGATAATGAGACCGGAACCACAAATGCCTTTCGGCCGGACATTGCCGATGCAGATATTCATGGGTTCAAGTGTTGCCGGGTCGATGGAGAAATCTTCTATGGCACCTTTTGTCGCGCGCATGCCGAATTCGATACCACCGCCTTCAAAAGCCGGTCCGGCGGAGCATGCTGCACAGGCGAGCCACTCCCTGTTGCCGATAACGATTTCAGCGTTTGTTCCGATATCCAGAAAAAGGGTTAACTTATCTGTAAGATACATGCCGGAGCCCATGACACCCGCAACAATATCTCCTCCCACGTAACTGGATACGGCCGGATACACCAGGGCGCTGGCATGTTCATTCAGTTCAATGCCGAGATCAATGGCCTTAATGGGGGGATAGATGGTGGATGCCGGTACATAGGGTGATCGTCTGATATAGCGTGGATTGACCTTCAAAAATAGCTGGGTCATGGTCGTATTGCCTGCCATCGTAACATTAGAAATATTGTCCTTGTCGGCACCGCTTCGTCTGATAATGGTTTTTATAAGTTTATTGACGGTTTGGATGATGACCTGGTGGAGTTTTTCCAGACCGTCCGGTTTTTCAGCGTATACAATTCGGCTGATGACGTCCTCTCCATAACTGATCTGACTATTGAAATCCCCCTCTTCTGCCAGCACGTTACCGGTGACGAGATCGATGAGTTGGCTGTAAACCGTGGTGGTCCCGATATCGATGGCGATGGCGTAGTTTTGGTCCGTGGTATCACCCGGCTGGATGTTGATGATATTTGTTTTTCTTCCCTCATGAATCGGGCGTTCCAGCGTGGCCGTTATTTTGAAACCCTGTTGTCTCAACAGGTCCGGTATTTTTCGGATGACGGGAAGACTTACCGCCAGTCGATGCTCACCATGGCGCAATTTTAAAAAACTGACCAGCCGTGTAACATCCGGCAGATGGTCATCTGCTGTGGGTTCAGGCAGTTCCAGGTATTTTTTTTCAACAGGCGGGACAAACAGATTCTGCTCTTTCAGGTCGGTCAGATCCATCTGCTGAATACGTGCTGTCCTTCTGGGGGTGCTTTGCATGTTCAGCACGCTTGCGTCCATAGTGGATTCAACCGGAACACGAACCACCAGATCTCCTGTAATGCTGCTTTGGCAAGCCAGCCGATACCCTTTATCGATATCCTCCCGGTTCAATCTTTCCGTGATACCGCCGGATACCTCTCCGCTTTCAAGAATGATACGGCATTTGCCGCAGACACCTTCGCCACCGCAAGAAGCATTGATATGAACACCGGCTTCCAGGGCTGCACGGAGGATGGTTTCGCCTTCGGGAACCTCAATCGATTTGTTGTGAGGCAGAAATTGAATTTTAAAATGGGTCACGGTTATCCTCCAGTTCTGGTACCAGTGGATATACATCCAATCAAAAATAAAAAGATTCAAGGAGTCAAGGGGTCAAGTGAAAAAATAAAACCTGTCACGAAAACACGAAATTGAAATTTATCTTTTTTTTGTGTTTTCGTGATAACGGGGTTCTTCACTAACCGTCTGTCACATGAAATTTCATCACTCGAATCCTCGAACCCTGATATTATATTTTAGGTTCGCTGAATCGGCAGCGTAAAAGCACCATATCCTCTTCAAATGTTTTTGTGATTTTAAAAGACAGGGCATTGAATAATTTGATCATGCCGGTATTGCCCGGCGATGTGTAAGCGAAAAGACCTAAAAGGCCGTTTTCTCTGGCGGCCTGGCAAAGCTTCCTGATAAGAATTTTTCCCAGGCCCTTACGCTTAAACTCTCGACTCACGGAAAAGGCGACTTCAGCCATATTGCTTGACGGATCGAGCAGGTATTCTCCGATCCCCACTACCTGACCGAAGCCGAATTCCCCGATTACGGCAACGACGGTCAAATCCTTTATATAATCGACCTGTGAAACATCACCCACTTCATCATTCACAAATGTTGTTTTTTCATGGAAGAATCTGGCGATGATATCGTTTTTGTCGAGGGTATAAAAATGCTCCTGTATCCGTCTTTCATCCACCGGTTTTGCAGGTCTGATGGTAACTTCGAAATCGTCAATCTGAATGATTTCCTCTAGTTTTTGCGGATATACGCCGTAGATGGACTCTTTCAGGGTACGTTCGGCACTGATCAAACCCATCTTTTTCGCCTCGTAAAAGAGATGTTCCCTGAATTCAGGGTGCGCGATGCTGATCATGGCGACGGCTCTTTCCTGGAGGCTTTTACCAAAGAGGTTCACGACGCCGTATTCGGTGGCAACATATTGAACATCTGCTCTGGGAACAACAACGGCTGTGTTTTCCAATATGGGAACGATACGGCTTTTTTCCCCTTTCCCAGCCGTGGATGTCAGCATAATAAACGACTTGCCGCCGGGTGATTGTGCTGCGCCCCTGATAAAATCGAGCATGCCGCTGACTCCGGAAAAATGGTTCTGCGGGAATGCATCTGCGGCAACCTGACCGGTGAGATCCATGGCCATGGCCACATTGATGGAAACCATTTTGTTGTTGCGGCTGATGACGGCAGGGTTGTTGACATATTCCGATGAATGAAATTCAATGGATGGATTGTCATTGATAAATTCAAACAGGTTGTTAGATCCGATGGCGGTACTGGCTACCAGTTTTCCGTCATTGAAACCTTTTTTCCGGTTGGTAATGACGCCTTTTGCAACCAGATGCATCATATAATCGGTGAGGTACTGGCTGTGGACCCCCAGATCATTTTTGTCCGAAAGTGCAAGCAGTGCTGCCTGGCTGGAAATGCCCGGGCTTAACTGGAGCGTTGAGCCGTCATCGATGAGTCGTGCGGTTAGGCGTCCGATATCATTGGCGGATTCCGATTCAGGCACGGGGTTCACCGTCAGCAGCGCTTCATCATGCTCCACGATGAAGTCCACGTCATTGACGTGAACAAAACTTTGACCCAGCACTCTCGGCATATTCGTATTGACTTGCGCAATGACCAGATCGGCTGACCGGACCGCTGCCAAGGTGATGTCCACTGAAACGCCGAGACTCATCCACCCAAAATCATCAGGGTAAGATACCTGGATAAGGGCGATATTGATAGGAAGATGCCTGCTTTTGAACAGACGCGGGATGGCCGATAGATTAACGGGTGTAATAAATCGCTGATTTCTTGAGAGCCGGTCCACTTTTGCAGATCCCGAGTAGAAAGAGCGAATTGTGAGCTTCTGGTTCCTGGTTTTTTCTGCGATGAGGGTTAAGGGTGCGCTTTCAACCGCCAGGAGCCGCACAATCTCTATGTCTGAATAGTTACCGGACGATTCCGCCAGCGCTTTCACCAGGTATTGCGGCTCTCCGCATGACGACCCGATAAAAACCCGCTGCCCTGACCTTATCCGCTGAATGGCGTGGTCGACATGACATTTTTTTTTAACATAATTATCAGCCCAGTATTGATTTTCCATGGTGTCTTTTTTCCTGCGTTGCAGTTGGGGTAACCGTATCGGGATTTCCATTTTTTTATTTGTAACGCGTTTGACATGCCTTTTCAAGAAGAACATCGACTTGACAATGATTATAAAAGATGAATCATATGAAATAAAATTATTTTCTGACATAGCTGTCCCCTTGCGCGTAAACGTACACGAGCACGATTTTGCCTGATGCAATAAAGACAGCCGGCTCTTAAAATGCTCATTTTAGACAATATGCAAACAGATACAAAATCAAATCGACAGTTTCAGGATGCCT
>CAYTAQ010000181.1:0-7709 GCA_964435695.1 uncultured Desulfobacterales bacterium
TCGTGGCCATCAACAAGGATCCAGAGGCGCCGATATTTTCCAAGAGCGATTTCGGAATCGTGGGGGATCTGTTTGAAGTGGTGCCTGCGATTACCAGGGCGCTGGGCTAAAATTGTTTCACAATTTCAGCAGGATTCAAGGGTTCAAAGAATCGAGATAATTTCTGTTTGTTGCGTTGATTGGGTTCATTGAGTTGTTTTGCGCGAAACTTAAGCTTACAGGTCATAGTTCATAGCTGATAGGAAAAAGATACCGTTTAAATAACCTATGCCCTGTGACCTATGGGCTATCAGCTTTACCTTGGAGTCCTCGACCCCCTCGGATCCCGGGCCACTTTTTTACACAACGAAAGGTGATATTCACCAAGCAGCGATAGCAACAAAATAACCAATAAGGAAAACTTTCATGAGTGAACGCGAAGAGATGCCGTTGGATGTGTTGTTTGTGGGAGGTGGGCCTGCGAATTTAGCGGGTGCGATTTATCTGATGCAGCTGGCGCAGGCAAAGGGACTTGAGATTGAGATTGGTCTGATCGATAAAGGGGGCACCATCGGTGCGCATTCGTTGAGTGGTGCGATCATGGATCCCAAGGCTTTAAGGGAGCTGATGCCGGATTACGAGGCCAAAGGGTGTCCCATCGAGCGGTCGGACTGCAAGGACGAATTTTATTATCTGACCCCGCAGAGGAAGATTGCGGTTCCCTATACGCCGAGCTACATGCACAATGCGGGCTGCCATATCATCAGCCTGTCGAAGTTTACGCGCTGGCTGGGGGGAATCGCCGAGGAAATGGGGATCATGGTTTTTCCGGGGTTTTCCGGCACGGAGGTGCTTTTTGCTGAAGACGGGCGGACAGTACTGGGCGTGGCCACGGGCGACAAGGGTGTTGACAAGGACGGCAAACAGAAGGGCACGTTTGAACCGGGCGTGGATCTGACGGCACGGGTCACGGTTTTTGGAGAAGGCTCCAAGGGGAGTCTGATGCGGGAGGTAGGTAAGAAGCTTAATATATTTTCAGGCCGGATGCCGCAAGTATTTGAGACGGCGGTGAAGGAAGTGATCGAACTGCCGGAAACAAGCGCATTTTTGTCTTCGCCGACCACGGTGGTGCATACGTTCGGGTATCCCTTGGGATTGGACACCAAGGGGGGCGGATTTTTGTACAAGATGAAGGACAACCGGGTATCCCTGGGCCTGGTGGTGGGTCTGGATTATGAGGATCCGCATCTGGAGCCGTATGAAGCGTTTATCCGTTACAAGCGCCATCCGCTGATTGCCGGTATTATTCAAGGGGGCAAGGTGCTTCAGCAGGGTGCCAAGACCCTTGCAGCGGGAGGCTATTACACCCTGCCGCAGCTTGCAGTAAATGGGGCCATGTTCGTGGGAGACAGTGCATCCATGCTGAACATCCAGCGCTTGAAGGGGATACATACGGCCATGAAATCGGGGATGCTGGCGGCTGAGACCATCATTGAAGCGTTTACGGCGGACGATTATTCTGAAAACGTTCTCAAGGAGTACGCGGCCAAGGTCAAGTCGAGCTGGATTAATGCCGAGCTTTATGCAGCGCGCAATTTTACCCAGGCCTTGGGCAAGAAGGGTTTGGGGAAGTTTATCCACATTGGTGCGCAGTATGTGACCAAGGGTCGTGGGATCATCGATCCCATGTCGATTGAGAAAGACAGTTTTACGCTGAAGTCGGGAAACAAAATACCGGTGAAGGAAAGTCAGACATATGACGGTGAGCTGTATGTGGATAAGCTGACCGGGGTGTATCTGTCAGGTACGCGTCATGAGGAGGATCAGCCGTGCCATCTCAAGATACTCGACATGGATATCTGCCTGAATCAATGTTCTGAGACGTATCAGAATCCGTGCACACGGTTTTGTCCGGGCCAGGTTTACGAGATGGAGGAAGCGGGCGGTATTCGTCGTCTGAAGCTGAACCCGTCGAACTGCCTGCATTGCAAGACATGCGAGATCAAGGATCCCTATGAAAATATCATCTGGACCTGCCCTGAAGGGGGCGGCGGACCGAATTATTCGATAGTATAGAAAGGCAGGATATTGGATAATTTTGAATTTTGAATTCTTAATTTTTAATGAAGGTCAAACTCAAAAAAATAATTTAAAATTCAAAATTAAGAATTCAAAATTGGGTTTAATTATAAATGGAGGTAAGGTTTATGAGAGAAGTTGTTATATTAGGATCAGGGCGCACAGCGGGCGGTAAGTACGATGGATCGCTGAAGTCATTGACGGCGCCGCAGTTCGGCGCGGTGGTGGTAAGAGAGACGATCAAAAGATCCGGCATTGAACCTGCCATGATCGATCAGACGATCTTCGGCAATGCATGGCAGGCGGGTGTAGGCCCGAACCCGGCTCGGTTGACGGCGGTCAACGGCGGTGTGCCGGTGGATTCGCCCGCGGTATCGGTGAATGTGCGTTGCGGATCGAGCATTCAGGCCTTGATCATGGGGAGCCAGGCCATCAAGGCGGAGGATGTGGACACGGTTCTGGTGGGCGGCACCGAGAGCTCGAACCAGGTGCCGTATGGTTTGCTCAAGGCCCGTTGGGGATATCGCATGGGCAAGGGCGATGTGGTGGATCTTTTGCACCATGATGGTTTTCTGTGCCCATTAGGCGGTGGTCTCATGGGGGAATTGACGGACGTCTATGCCAAGGAGCTGGGGATCACGCGGGAAGAGCAGGATGAATTTGCAGCCGACTGTCACAACAAGACCGAGGCGGCAGTCAAGGCAGGCAAGTTCGAAGAAGAGATCATTCCCATCGAGATACCGGTCCGCAAGGGTGCGGTAACCATATTCAAGGATGAAGAAATATATCGGGCAGGCGCGACCCCTGAATCACTGGCCAAGCTGAGAGCGGTTTTTACCAAAGACGGCACGGTCACGGCCGGGAATGCGTGCGCCTTGTGTGATGCGGCGGCAGCCCAGGTATTGATGGATCGTGAGAAGGCGGAATCCATGGGATTGACCCCCTTTGCACTGGTAAAGGGCTATGCCTTTGTGGGGTATGAACCCAAGAAGTTTGGCTTGTCGCCGATCAAGGCCATCCCGGTGGCATTGAAGCAGGCGGGGCTTTCGCTTGAGGACATGGATCTGATCGAGCTGAACGAGGCGTTTGCGGCGCAGTATATTGCCTGCGAGCGCGGGCTTGGAATTGACCGGAGCAAGGTGAACGTGAACGGCGGCGCCATTGCCATGGGTCACCCGGTTGCGGCAACCGGTTCCAAGATATTGACCACCCTGCTGTATGCCCTGAAAGACCGCGACAAACAGTTTGGTCTGGTAAGCGCCTGTGTGGGCGGGGGAAATGGCGTGGCACTGGTTGTGGAGAGACTTAACTAAAAAAAGATAGGCCCTATAAGATCTATAGATCTTATTATAGGTCCTATAGGACTTATAGGACCTATAATAAAGGAGGAACTACCATGTCAATCAACAAAGTACTCGTAATCGGTGCCGGCACAATGGGCGCCGGGATTGCGCAGCTGTGCGCGCAGCAGGGGCTGGATGCCATACTGACGGACATCAGCCTGGATTTGTCTGAGGGGGCCCTGGCAAAAATCACCAAGGGTCTGGACGGCCGGATCGCCAAAGGCAAGATTACGGAGCAAGATAAGAATAATGTTTTGTCGCACATGACGGCGGCCGGCGATCTGTCACCTGCCAAGGATGTGGACATCGTTATTGAGAGCGTCATTGAAAACCTGGATATCAAGAAGAAAGTGTTTGCCGAGCTGGATCAGCTGGCGCGACCCGATGTGCTCCTGGTCACGAATACAACATCACTTTCTATATCCGCCATGGCGAACGCCACGAAACGGCCAGACAAGGTGGTGCAGATGCATTTCTTCAATCCGCCGACGATCATGAAACTGGTGGAGATCATGCCGGGAAAACAGACGTCCGCTGATACGCTCGAAAAAGCGGAAGCCTTTGCCAAGCAGCTGGGCAAGGATCCGGTGGTGTGCAAGAACGAAGCGCCGGCAGGTATTGTGAGCCGTATATTGGGACAGCTCTTGAACGAGGCGACCTGGCTGGTGGACTCGGGGGTTGCGGATGCTGCGGATATCGACAAGGCCATGAAGCTGGGCGCGAATCATCCCATGGGTCCGCTGCAGTTGATTGACATGATCGGCATAGATATTCACCGGGCTAAGATGCAGACACTGCGGAAGGAGCTGAACGATCCCCGGTATGCACATCCCAAACTGATTGATGAGATGATCGAGGCGGGAAATCTTGGCCGGAAGACCGGCAAGGGTTTTTATGATTACGGAGAGAAATAATGTACGAGAATATATTGTTTACAATTGAGGATGAGGTTGCCTATGTTACGATCAACCGTCCGGACAAGATGAATGCGGTGAACAACGCCACAGTGGAGGAGATCGATGAAGCACTCTCGGTGATAGAGAAGGATCCCGATGTTCGGGTGATGATTCTTACGGGCGCCGGTGACAAGGCCTTTGTGGCCGGCGCTGATATCCAGGAAGTGAAAGCACGGAACAGTCTGCTGGGGCGATCCGAAACGCGTCGCCGCCAGGAAGTTTACACGCGGATCGAGCAGCTGGAAATACCGTCCATTGCAGCTATCAACGGCTGGGCTTTGGGAACAGGGCTGGAACTTGCCATGGCCTGTACCATGCGGGTGGCGTCGGCCAAAGCACGTATGGGACAGCCAGAAGTGAAACTGGGAATTATGCCGGGTGCCGGCGGCACCCAGCGATTACCGCGGCTGGTGGGCATGGGCATTGCCATGGAAATGATCCTGACCGGCGATCCCATCAAGGCAGATCGGGCGCTGGCCATCGGTCTGGTGAACAGGGTGGTTGAACCGGAACAGCTCATGGACGAGGCCAAGGTATTGGCCGCGACTCTCGCGGGCCGTCCCAAGCTGGCGCTGCAGTACGCCAAGGAAGCGGTGTTGCGCTTTGCAGAGGGCTCACTGAGTCAAGGCTTGGCGCACGAGTCCTACCTGCATGCGCTTTCATGCGGCACCGAGGATAAAGCGGAAGGTGTGGCCGCATTTCTGGAAAAACGCGATCCAAAATTTTCAGGAAAATAATTTGATAAAATTTTCCCCGCAACGATTGTTGCGGGAAAAATTTTATTGTTCGAAAAAGAATTCACTTACAGCGCTGCTGTAAGTGAATTCTTCCATTTCTTCGCATCTTTCACTTTTCTGCTCCTGAAATTTCCTTTCCTCATTAATATTATACCGGTATATTTCCTTGAAATAAAGTAGCTTTTATGATGATATGTGGTAAATAAAATATGAATCATTTCCAATCACGAAATCATGATTTATGGAAAACTCGAAATATTTCCAGCTATTTTTCGTGTTTTCGTGATAAGATTTTTTTGACATATCATTCGTTTCATGCTGCTTATGAATAATCAATCAGGAGAGCAATTGATATGAGATCTTATTTCGAAAAGATGAATTTGTTCGGCCGTGAACTCAGCAAAGGCAAAATTATCAGTACCGAAGAGAATGTAAAAAAAATCAAAGAAGTGGAAATCAACCTCGATGCGGAGTTTGAAAGGGTAAAACAAATCGGTTTGTCTGAAGAAAAGATCAACGCCAGGGGGCAGATGACCATATGGCAACGGCTTGATTATCTTGTCGATCGGGGCACATGGTGTCCGTTGCATACGTTTTATAACCCCAAGGAGAATGAGGAAGGGACTACCAATGTTTTTGACGGTCTTTGTAAAATATCCGGTAAATGGGCGGTGGTCGTAGGATTTGACAATAAACTGTATGCCGGAGCATGGATTCCGGGTCAGGCCGAGAATATATTGAGAGTAACCAATCTTTCAAAACGCTTGAACATCCCGCTGGTATGGCTGGTGAATTGCAGTGGCGTACAATTGACAGCGCAGGAAAAGTTCTATGCAGATCGCAGGGGCGGCGGTGCTACGTTCTTTCGTCATGCAGAGCTGGAGCAGCTCGGTATCCCGATCCTCGCCGCCATTTACGGGACCAATCCCGCAGGCGGAGGATACCAGGGCATTAGTCCGACCATTCTGTTTGCCCACAAAGACTGCAATATTGCAGTGGGTGGCGGCGGTATATTGAGCGGTATGTCCCCCAAAGGTTATTTTGATCAGGAAGGCGCCGAACAGCTCATAAAAGCGGCCAAACAGTATAAGGCCGAGCCGCCCGGATCGGTTGCAATCCATTATGATGAGACCGGATTTTTCAGGTATGTCTATGAAACGGAAACCGAAGTGCTGGATGGCGTAAAAGACTATATGAAGGATATGCCGGCCTATCATCCGAAATTTTTCCGTGTAGACCAACCCAAGAAACCCCGCTTTCCTGCGGAAGATCTCTACCGGCTGATTCCCTTTAATCAAAAACAGATGTACGATTTTGAAGAGGTGCTGTCCCGCCTGGTTGACAATAGCGAACACCTTGAATTCAAACCTGGTTATGGACGCGAAGTCTATACCGGCCTGGTCAAGGTGGATGGGTTTCTCCTGGCCTGCATCGGCAACCGACAGGGATTTTTGGGTGAAGACTATCCTGAATATGCCGACTATCCCGGCATCGGCGGCAAATTATACCGCCAGGGCCTCATCAAGATGAATGAATTTGTGACCCTTTGCGGCAGAGACAGGATCCCCATCATATGGTTTCAGGACACCACCGGTATTGATGTGGGTGATATCGCTGAAAAGGCGGAGCTGCTTGGTTTGGGGCAGGCCCTTATCTATTCCATCCAGCAGACGGATGTCCCCCAGATGCTGGTTGTTTTGAGAAAAGGCACGGCCGCAGCGCACTATATCATGGGCGGTCCGACGGCAAATCGTCATAATGCATTTACGTTGGGTGTGCCGACCTCGGAAATTTATGTCATGCACGGCGAGACGGCTGCGGCCGCAAGCTTTTCCCGGCGGCTGGTCAAAGAGAAAGAAGCCGGCAATGATCTGGGACCGGTCATCGAAAAGATGAATGAAGTGGTTCAGCAGTATTATGACAATTCCAGGCCATTGTATTGCGCCAAGATGGGTTTTGTGGACGAGGTGGCCCGCATGCCCGACATCCGCAAGTATTTAAAGGCTTTTGCCGGTGCCGTATTTCAGAATCCGAAATCCATTTGTCCCCAGCACCAGATGTTACTGCCGCGGAGTATCCGGGGATAGTTTGGCTTTTCTTGGCTGTCTATTGTATGGCTGTATATTCAAAGGCAACGCTCATGACAACCACGTCATCGCTATAGGTAGCGCCAGTACCTTTCCGTTGGATATTAATGATCCACCAGTCATTGGTTAAGCGATCGGCGGGAATCGTAATCCCCTGCTGGAATACATCCAGTGCTCCGGATGAACCGGAAACATACACGCCTGCACTTGGTACAACAGGTTCTATATGACCCGTGTCTCCCGAACTTAGGGATGATGCTGATAAAATAAAATTAACTGTACCTTCGTTTGTCGTTGTTCTTCTGAAGAAGATATAAAAATTGACATCGCCGCCTGCGTAGTCCGCCGGTGACCTTACAGCTAAAAACGCGACGTCGAAATCATCGAACGACCATTGAAGGCCTCCCGAATCTCTGGAAATACTACCACCTTCACTATAAGAAACAGCCCATGCCGGGATAGATATGGTACGGATAATCTCCGTGTTGGAAATTGCGGATTCAACAGCGTTGATACGCGCATTGTTGT
>CAYTAQ010000182.1:0-7671 GCA_964435695.1 uncultured Desulfobacterales bacterium
AACGCGCGACTCTCTGCTTAAAAGGCAGATACTCTACCGACTGAGTTAACGGCCCAAGCGAAAACGAATTTTTAACGGTATTTTTGCTTGGTGTCAATACAAAATATCCACGTTTAAGCATAAAAAGCAAGAATAATTATGCTTGAGTTGCTTCCCACTGAGTTAGGAGATGTAATTTCTTTCTATCTTTTATTTTTCGTGATTTCATCCTTTCGTGCTTTCGTGATAAATCAGTTTTTTACAATCAAAAAATATGACCAAATCTTCCGGGAATGTTGCATCATGCGAAAGTCCATGCGTTGGGTGCGGGCTATTTGCGCCAGAATTCCGGCGCTAGAAAAATAATCACCGTGTAAATTTCGAGTCGTCCCAGCAGCATGCACCAGACCAGCAGCCATTTTCCCAAGGTAGGGATCGCAGCATAATTGTCGATAGGACCGACAGTGCCGAATCCGGGTCCGACATTGCCGATGGCCGAGGCAACGGCGGCAAACGACGTAACAAAGTCCACTCCCATGCCGGCGAGTATCACCGAGCTTATGGCAAACAGACCCATATACAGTGCAAGAAACCCGATGACACTCCTGATCACATCTTCAGGGATGACTTTGCTGCTGACCTTGATGTGCGTAATTGATCTGGGGTGAACAAGGATAAAGAGTTCTCTATAGCAGTATTTGAATAAAAGCATCAGGCGAAGAAATTTGACGCCGCCACCTGTTGACCCGGCGGATGCGCCCATGAACATGCAAAGAAGGAGTATCAATTGGGACATGGCCGGCCATTTTTCATAGTCCGCGGTTGCATAGCCGGTAGTTGTGAGGATGGAAACCACCTGGAATGCACCGTATTGAATGGCCTTGCCCATGCTCTTGTAGACATCGCCGTAAATGTTGAAGCTGACGATGGCCGAAAGCAGGAGAAGCGTTCCCAAAAACAAGCGGCATTCCGAATCCTTCCAGAATGCAAGCGGTTTTCCCTTGAGCATTTGGTAGTGCAGCGAAAAGTTGATACCGGCAAGCACCATGAAAATAATAAAAACCGTATCCAGATAAGCGCTGTTGTAGTGGGCGATGGACGCATTTTTGGTTGAAAAACCACCGGTGGGCATAGTGGTGAATGTATGGCACGCGGCGTCGTACAGGTTCATGCCGCCGAGCATCAGCAGGATGACCTGTGCTGCGGATAAAAGAATATAAACTTTCCAAAGTATCACTGCGGTTTCTTTGATACGGGGTTTAAGCTTGTCCGGTACGGGACTGGGAACTTCGGCCTTGAAAAGCTGCATGCCGCCGACATTCAGGAAGGGGAGGATGGCGAGGGACAGAACAATGATGCCCATTCCGCCCAGCCACTGGATAAAGCTTCTCCAAAACAGAAGGCCTTTTGGCATTCTTTCGATGTCGGTGAGTATGGAGGCACCGGTGGTGGTAAATCCGGAAACCGACTCAAAGAGGGCATCGCTGAACGAAAGATATTCATTCCCAAGATAAAACGGCAAGGCGCCGAAGACACCCACCGCCGTCCACCCTAAAAATACAATAGCCATGCCTTCCCGCTGGCTGATGACTTCTGCTTTTGCTCCCTTCAACCCGATGAAAATGACCCCGCCGAAAATAACCGTAATCAATATGGAGAGCAGAATAGGGGGGGCGCTGTGGTCGTTGTAATAGATCCCAACGGCAAGAGACAATGTCATGGTGAGCCCGAAGAAAAACGTCAAGACTCCGACAACATATATGATATAACGCCAGCGCATTAAAAGAATTCCAGCTTGACCATTAGGATTTTTTCGATTTTGGGGACGGCGTTTCTGTTTGCAAAGATAATGATTCTGTCTCCGGGTTCAATGATACTTTCGCCCGAAGGAATGATGATATTGTCCTTGTGGATAATGGCGGCAATCAGTGCGCCTTTTGGGAAGGATAATCGTTTTAAAGGCTTGCCGACAATATCGGAAGTTTCCAGGGCCATGGCTTCAATGACTTCAGCCTGCTCGCCCTTGATCGTGATGGCGGATAATATTTTTCCTCTGCGGATATGCTGCAGAATTGTGTTGATGGCCGAAAGGCGCGGGCTGACGATCAAATTTACGCCGATGGTGGATAATAAATGGAAATAACTGAATCGGCTTATTTTGGTTATCGCTTTCTTGACCCCCATCCGTTTGCAGAGCAGCGATACAAGAATATTGGTTTCTTCGTTATCCGTCACCGTCACCACCGCATCCATATCCTGGATATTTTCTTCCCTGAGTATCTCCTGGTCGGATCCGTCTCCGCAAAGGACCACCGCTTTATTCAGTTGTTCGGCAAGGATGGTGCAGCGTTTTTCATCTGATTCGATAATTTTTGTGTGGATGGATTTTTTTTCCAGCAAGCCGGCCAACCGGAAACCGATTCTGCCGCCCCCCACGATGAGGACTCTGTTGAGTGATTCATCGTGTTTGTCGAACATTTTTAATGTATCCATTAGCTTGTCGTCACGGCTGATAAAATAGACAAGGTCATTGGGTATGAGACGGTCGTTGCCGGTGGGAATAATCAACTCTTCATTCCGGATAATCGCCGTAACAAGGGGGCGGTCCGGTCCTAAAATTTGCGTGAATTCCGATAGTTTGGCGCCGGCAAGCCTTGCGCCTTCATCCAAAATAATACCGATAAATTTAATCCGTCCTGCTTCAAAATCACCCACATCAACGGCACCCGGAACGCTCAGCATCCGTTCGATGCTCTTGACAACCTCTACTTCAGGATTGATGATGGTATCGATGTGCGGCGGCTTGTCCCGGAATGTCTGATGATAGCCGTCATAACCCGCATCCCGCAACCGGGCCAGCTTTTTGGTGCTGGGTGACATGATATTGGCAACCAGGCATGCCACGAGATTGGTCTCATCACTGTCTGTGACAGCGAGCAGAATTTCAGCTTCTTTGATGCCTGCTTCTTCCAATATGGCCGGGCTGCTGCCGGATCCGGTGATGGTCTGAACATCAAGTTGGTCGGCCACCCGCTGAATCGAGTTGCTGTTTTTGTCGATAACCACCACGTCTTTGTTTTCCAGCGCAAGCCGGCTGGCGATATGAAATCCGACTTCACCGGCACCGATGATGATGATTTTCAAGGAGTTCCCCCTTATACATATGACAATTAAACATCCCACTTCTTGTCATTCCTGCGCAAGCAGGGCACGAAGTGAAGCTTTAGCGCTATCCAGAGAAAAACTGGATGCCGGGTCCGTCATCCCGGACTCGATCCGGGATCGGCATGACGCAGTTGGCACTTTTAGTTGCCGGATTAATATTGTGCATTTAAAACAGGTTCTATTTTCCTAAAATGAGCGTTTCAAATTAGGATCTTCAAACTGAAAATTTATCCAGATTTACTATGAACAGGAGATTGTGTCAACAAATCGGCTTGGATAGGATGTGGAATTGAATGTTTATGGATTCGCAAAAGTCCGAATAAACTCTGGATTCCGGATCTCATCCCAAAAAGCGGGATTCGTCCGGAATGACGATTCTTTACGAAATGCGACACATTTTAGATATTCATTTCAGTTAGATATAGCCGTTCTCCAAAGATCGGCCAGGTCACGTGTGACTGGAAATCAGCCCGTGTTATCAAAGGTATAAGCAGTTACAGAAGAAAAACAGTTAGGGCGAATACAATCCCGGTGCCCAGTATCAGCCAATCGCTCATGTGCAGGGAGATATGGGCTGTTGTCGGATTTTCAGAGTAGCATCGTGCAGTCATGGCCATGGTAATGTTTTCCGCGTCCTGAAACACGCCTCTGGCCATGGGGAAGGTAAGTCGCTTGAGCCGGATGAACGGATTTTTGATGTTTTCCGAACAGCGAGCCCTTTGCGCTTCAGATACTTCGTGTGTTTTTTGAAAAATCACCGGGATAAAACGAACGATCAAGCCCATCATGGTGGCGATTCTTTTTGCGGGCATAAAAGGTATGGGCGATAAGAACCATTGCATTGCCCACTTGATCCGCGAAATCCGGGTGGTTGAAATAAAGAGGACTCCCAGATAAACCACTAACAACAGGCGCCAGCAGACCAGGGCGCCTTCATGCACGCCGTTTTTTGTGAGGGTGATGAAATAGAAGTTGAAAAGAGGCTCTCCGGAAGTCGAAAAAAGGCGTGCAAAAAATACCAGCAGCAGCAAAAATAAAAAATAGCGGAGCTCTTTGACGGCACCGGCGATGGACATCCGGGTATGAAAAGAGAGCAGAATGAACAGGGCTGTAACCGCAGAAAGTGCAGAGACGGCGGCATTGGCCATGGACAGGCTGATCATCACCACCAGGATGAGCTTGAACCGCACATCGAAACTATGGAGCAGGGTCTTGCCCGGACGAAAAGAGAAGGGCGTCAACTCGGCCATGATTCAATCTCCATTCCGTATCTGAGGGCGCAGGGAATTCTCACGCCGAACATTTCCGCCTCTCTGGCAATTTCATTGGGCAGACCGTCTCTGACGATTTTTCCGCTCTGCATAATGATGAGTCTGTTGGCATGGCCGCTAACCTTTTCCAGGTCATGGGTGGCCACGATGAGGGTATGGCCTTTTTGATGCATGCGGACCATTTGTTCCAGCACCTGGCAGGTGCCGGGGTAATCCAGACTGGAAAAAGGTTCATCAAAAACGATGACCTGTGGCTGCATGGACAGGACACCTGCAATGGCAAGCCGGCGCTTTTCCCCGCCGGACAAGAGATGGGGCGGTTTCTCGGACAAGCTCTCCAGCCCTACTGTTTCCAAGGCATGGCGCACCGTTTCAGTAATTTCCTGCGGCGTCATGGAAAGGTTTTCAGGACCGAAGGCCGCGTCTTCCCAGACGGTTTCCCCCACAATCTGGCTGTCTGCATCTTGAAACACCATCCCGACCATGCGGCGCGCCCAACCCGTATTATCCGAAACAAGACGGCCGGCCACCTTAACGGTTCCATGGGTCGGGGACATCAGCCCATTGAAATGCCGCATGAGCGTTGTTTTGCCGGAACCGTTAGGGCCTGCCAGCACAACGAACTCTCCCTGGCGGACGCTGAGGCTGACACCATCAATACCAAGCGTGCCGTCCGGAAACCGATGGCTGAGATCCGTCACTTCAATGATAATATCGCTTTGTGTTTTCATATTTCGTGTTTTCGTGATTGGTTTTATTTTTTGCTCGAATCCTTGGCCTCTGCTTGTAAATGTGCCATTGGTTGTAAAAAGTAATTTCAGCGACCCGTTAATCGGGAGATGATTCTGTTTTCATCATGGGCCGGAGTGCTTTGGCCAGTGCGGCTGCAACGGCGATTTTGAAGGCATCCCCGATTAAAAAGGGAAACATCCCCACTGCCAGGGTTTTGGCCAGTGTCATGCCGGTAATGAGTTTGAGCCATGTAACGCCGAAAAGATAAATGACCGCCGTGGCACAGATCATGGCCAAAATAGCGGCTGCATTTTTCTTTTCAGCTCTTTCGGTTATCCAGCCGGTGATGTAGACCGCCGGCAGAAACCCTAGAAGATAGCCGCCGGTGGGACCAATGAGGTGCCCGATGCCGCCTCTGCCCCCTGAAAAAACAGGGAGCCCGCATGCACCGGCCAGCAGATAGACTGCCATGCCGGTCAGACCCCATTTGCTGCCCAAAAGCAGGCCGGATAAATAGACAAACAGGTTTTGCAGAACAATGGGCACCGGTCCGATGGGTATGGCGATAAACGCCCCCACCGCCGTGAGCGCCGCAAGCAAAGATGTATAGACTGTCATTCGAAGTTGATGCATCGGAACTGCTCCCTGTTTCCTGTATTCTGTTTTCTATGCATTCCAACGCATGGGAACGAGAAAAAAATGGTGGAGCGAAGCGCCGGCCACCTTCAACGTTGAACGTTGGATGTTGAATGTTCGACGTTCAGGTTTTTTATCACACAGACCGGCCTTTTCCCTTTTCAGAATTATGAAAGCAATCTCCGTAGAAAACTTTCTTCAGGGAACCGTCTGCAATCCTCACAACCAGTGCGCCCCCTTCATCCACATCAACGGCCGTGCCTTGCGTAACACCGGTGCGGGTAACCACCTTGACCTGTCGACCCAGAGTTGCGGTGCAGGTTTTCCACTCAGCAATAACGGTGCCCAGGTCCTGATTGCGCAACCTGTATTCCAGGCGATTGAGATACTCCGATAAAAACTCCCTTCGGTTGTGTGTTCGCCCTGTAATGGATTTGATGGAAGATGCTGAAGGGACATCCGTCGATGGCGTATTGTTGATATTGATGCCGATGCCGATATTGATGAAAGATACCAGGTCGGCTTCTGCCTCCATCTCCGAGAGCATGCCTGAAATTTTGTGGTCCTGAACGAGGATATCGTTGGGCCATTTTACCTTTGCCTCGACCTGACAGGTTTCCTGGATGGTCTGCGACAGCACCAGGGATGCCGCATAATTGAGCAAAGGGCTTAAAACCAATGATATCTCAGGTATCTTTATCATGGTTTAGTAAAGCCCGCCGGCCGGCGACTCCCAGCGTCGGTCCATCCTTCCACGTCCGTTCACCTGCTTTTCAGCCACCACCAGCGTAAAATCAGGGCAGCCTTTCCTGGCAATATCCCTGGCAATATCCATGGTTGAGCTAACTTCTTGATAATAATGATAATTAGGTTCTCTGGCTGGAAATTCCCAGGCAAAAGGCGTGTCCGGTGAAGCGATCAATTGATAGCCTTTGGGTCCGGATTCGATCTGGTACCCGGATTCCAGGAGCTTTTGAATATGCTTCCACACCGCTACCCGTGAGATACCCAGCCGGTTGCTGAGGATTTCTCCGGAAACGATGCCCTTGCTTTTCCGTAATTGTTGTAATATCTGCGCTTTCATTTTATATGTGCCACATGTTTGGTTATCCATCAGAAAGCATGAGGTTAACGAAATCTGAATGCGATGTCAAGACAATATAGCTCATAGCTGGTAGGTGATAGCTGATAGGAAATTGGTGATATCGCTGTGACCTATGACCTGCCAGCTATGAGCTATTGTAAAAAATAACTGATGCGGATGGCCTGGAAGGTTTTTGCTGCCGTGGTGATTTTTGATGTATCGGGGCTGACCTGATGATCCTCGCCAAACAGATTCCCGGGCCCAACGATTTCAGGGGAGACATTTTCAAAGGGTTTGCTTGAAAAATCGATGGATGCTTTCCAGATGACGGAGGGCTGTCCATTGGCTCCGCTATAGCCGGGGGTACCCTTTTTCTTGTTGTAATAGGTGTTGAAGTCAAACGAGTTGTTGGCCTCAATATAGAGATCGACGGTTTTTCCCTGCAAGGCTTCCGGAACCGACCAGTATATGACGGTGGTTTTGCCCTTGGGGGTTGCACCGGAGACGGCGTCTACATCGAAGGTGTGGTTTTCAATTTCAAGCTTTTGGATACCGTACCACACGGGTATGGCTTCCGGCCGGCTTTCGGCAAAATGCCAATCATTTTTTGCGGCCTTTTCGGTTACAAATACAGATTCACGATATCCGGATTTGTCGTCCTCGACCCAGATGCTGAAGGTCGGGTTTGATTTAGGCATGAAAAAAACAGGTCGCTGGTATACATCGTAATTATATACCAGCTCCACCTGCAAATAAGGCCGGCCTATGCCCGTGGTTCTATCGAGGGTGGCTTGAGTTCCCAGT
>CAYTAQ010000183.1:0-1344 GCA_964435695.1 uncultured Desulfobacterales bacterium
TAAAGGCAATATGGAGGCCGGCATGACCGACTTTCTGTTTGGCCGTCCGCTTAGCAAGACCATTTCCATGTACGGCTACAGGGTTAAAATTGCCGATGGAAAGTATTCACTGGTGAGGATATAAGGGTTATATCTTTGAAAACCAGTCCGGTGGGCCAAATCAGAGACAGATGAATCTGCAATGGTGTTTTGTGCCTAAAATCATAAATCCCAAGCACCAAAAAACAAACAAGCTCCAAATTACAGGCATCAAATTTCAAATAAGTTCCAAACTACAAGCACCAAATTCCCTCTGAGGTTAAATCAAAACCCGTCCATCTGGTATTTACTTTGACAGCTAAGCGACCTCCACCACCATTCTGCCTTGGGCTTTCAGTCCGGAAAGGTTGGTCAGGCACACGGCTGTCAGCACAAGGATGCCGCCGCAGAGCTGCAGCAGTGTCAGTGTTTCTCCGAGCAGAATCCATGCACCAATGGCTGTGACGACCGGAATGCCGTTGATAAAGACGGCAGCTTTTCCCGCCGGTAGTTTGGTCAAGGCATAATTGTAGCATAAAAAGGCGGCGCAGGTGGCGAAAACGGTAAGATAGGCCAGGGCGACCAAAGAACGGCCGCTGATCGCAGACCAGTGAACTGCCGGCAGCTCCCAGAAAAATAACGGGGCATACAGGAAAGCGCCATACATCATCTGAAGCCCGGTGATGTCCAGTGCCTTATGTCCCTTCCCTAAATTACGGGCACATACCATATACAGCGCGGCCGTTATGACTGCACCGATTATCCGCAAATCCCCCACCAACGATCCCCCTAAATGCCAGGAAAACTGCGGATCCCCCACAACCAGAATGCCGATGCCGACAAGGGACAGCCCGATTCCCAGAATACTGGTGACAGTAGGCCGCTCACCGATAAAAAGAAAGGCGAACACCAGTACGGCCACCGGAATTGTGGCAATCAGCAGTGCGGTTTTGGGTGCGGAGGTATATTGCAGACCGATGGTTTCAAAGATAAAATAGAGTCCGGGTTCGAACAGGGCCATGAGAAAAACCCTGGCATGATCGCGGCCGCTGAATTTGGGAAAGCCGCGGCTGAGCATCAACAGGAAGAAAAAAAATGCAGCCACGGAAAAGCGAATGAAAACCAGCGTGAACGTCGGAAATGTTTCCAGCGCGATCTTGGTGGCTACAAAGGAGAGCCCCCAGAAAATGACCACGGCGGTCAGCGCGGTATAGGTCAGCACTTGGGTGGCGGATTTCAAAATAAACACCTTTTAAAATGAGCTTTTTTTATTTTAACAAAATGGAGTTTATCGGCGGGCGCAGCATGTTATCGCCAACCGAAAAA
>CAYTAQ010000183.1:1354-7639 GCA_964435695.1 uncultured Desulfobacterales bacterium
TCAGCGAGGTATAGGTCAACACATTTGAAGTGGATTTCAAAATAAACACCATTTAACTAAAGTGAGCGTTTCAGCATTTTAATAATTTAGTTTTATATTTTTGATCATTGTATTTGTCAGCGGTCCCGTTAGCATGTCGTAAACCGAAAAAAATTTCTATACTATTAAAGAATCACAGAAATCAATCCAAAACAGAAAGGAGCTGAAGTCCTTAGTTTCAAACCGATTTTTGCTAATTGACGGATGGACAATACGATCTTTGGGGCTTTGTTGGATGAGGTCGGCAAGGCGTGGTGCCGAATCAGTTTTTTAGTGGATATTCACACAAACCCATTGGTAAATAAAAGCTTTAAGATTACAAGATCTAATTTCAGGCATTTAATGTAATTGTTACTGCAAATCCGGAAGGTTCAAGATTTTGGGCGGACACAGTGCCCTTGCAAGTCTCGATGCATGTTTTTACGATGGCCAAGCCAAGGCCGACACCGCCGGAATCCCGATTGCGGGAAGGCTCAAGGCGATAGAAAGGCTCAAACAGCTGATCCAATAAATTCTCGGAAACTCCGGGTCCGGAATCCCGAATCTCAATGACCATCTGCTCTCTTTTTTTCTCCGCTTTGATAAGAATCGGTCCTGCGTTTCCGGCATACCTTACGGCGTTTCTCACAAGGTTGGCCAAGGCCCTGGCCAAAAGCTCCGGGTCTGCGATCACACAGGCCTGGGGTTCAATTTCCGTAATAATTTCTGGTGTCGATGCCCCCTCCCGTTGCACCGCCCTCCTGATTATGGGAGATAATTCTGTGGTTATCAGCTTAACTTTTGATGGGTTCATTTCAGCCCGTGAAAATGAAAGCAATTCATTTACCAGATGCGACATATGGGCTACGTCTTCCATCACATCAGCCACATGCTTCCGGTTGTCCGGATCGGCTCGTTGCTCCAGAATTCCTAGCCCGAACTGAATCCGGGCGATGGGTGAGCCCAATTCATGGGCCACATCCCCTAAAAACCGTTTTTGACCTTTCATATAAGCGCTCAAGCGCGATGTCATATGGTTGATAGCACTTCCGAGACGCCCAATCTCATCGGCTCTTGGTTCATTGATTCTTACATCAAATTTCCCTTTGGTGATTTCTTCGGCTGCACGAGTCATTCGCACAAGCGGCCTGGTGATGTTTCTTACCAACGGTATCCAGAACATCACTGAAATGAGCAGCACCGTTGCAGCAACAATTATCCAGGGGAGTGGATCAAAGAAAAAGCCGTTTCCCGTTATTGAATCGGATACGGCAAGAAGCATGGCGTGCAAGCGCAGGCGTGATGACCCAATGGACATGGGAATCAGAATGCGTGCCCAGTATCGCGTTGGATTCTTGGTTCGCATCATCAAGCGAGGTTTTTCACCGTGCCTATCGCCAGGTTTGAGCGGCTTATCTCCTCCAAATCTTTGATCCGCGAAACCCGGTGCATCATCGAGGGGGCGTACCTTTTTCCCTGCTTGAGTGTCTTCCGGTATGGACGGCAGTGACAACTCGCCCTCCGGCGGTTTTGGCTGGAAAGCATCCACGACCATTTTCATCACAGCCCCTGGGATATCCATATCCTTTGACAAAAATTGGGATCCGTCTTCAAGCACCAAGGCAAAATTTACCTGATTAATCTTGCTATGACGGGTCAGCACATCGGACCAGTTCCCTTGGACGGTCTGACTCAGGTCATAGGAAATCAGCCTTCCGGCGATGCGCATCCGGTCAAAGGTTTGTCGTCCGAAAAAGGCATTGACGTCCATCTGGGACTGGAAGGCGAAGAACGCCACCAAAACCACTGTGATAATGGCCAGGTTTAAAAAAAACCAGAAAAGAATTTTGGCGAATAAAGATGAAAACGGTCTCATAATTCCTGACGATCCGGGGTTGTGAACATGTACCCGACCGATCGAACGGTTTTAATGAATCTGGGTTTGCGGCTGTTATCCCCCAGCTTCTGGCGCAGGGAGGAAATGTGCACATCAATCGAGCGGTCAAAGACTTCATAGCTTCGGCCGGCAACGGCATCCAACAACTGATCCCGGGTCAATACCCGCCCGGCTGCTTTCACCAGACACAGCAGAAGATCGAATTCGATGGGCGTCAGAGCCAGTATCTGTGCACCTAACCGGACCATGCGGGAGGACGGACTAATGATAAGATCACCTGCTATCAATGTTTCGCCGTCCGAGGCGATCGTTTGCGGTGGTTCGGATTTAAAATATCGACGGGTCACAGCGCGAAGGCGCGCCAGAAGCTCCCTTGTGGAAAAGGTTTTCGGCAGATAATCATCGGCGCCTATTTCCAGCCCAACAATCCTGTCAGTCTCATCTCCTCTTGCGGTGAGCATTAATACGGGCATATCGGATTTTTTCCGAAGTTCTTTCAATACTTCAAAACCGTCCATCTCCGGCATCATAACATCGAGAATCACCACATGATAATTGCCGTTCAAGGCCAATTTCAACCCCTCTGTCCCGGTATGAGCTGCAGACAAATCATAGCCCATAGGTTCCAGAAAGTCTTTGACCAATCGGCACAATTTTTTATCGTCATCAATAATAAGGACGTTAAGCCTGGATGATAGGTTTTCTGAAGACATCATGATTTTCCAAAAGCCAAATCTTAACCGATAAGATTCTTTGCTTCACCCAAATTGAGATTGGATTCAATTTAAGTACAATTCATAACATGGAAGCAAGTTGATTTACAAAATCTTTACAATTTTATGCTGAATTAAAATAATTCCTTTACATTTTTTGTTTATTATAAATTTGAAACCCTAAATTGGTTTGGCTAAAATCTAGGGGAATTAATTGGGAACCCCACAACGACAAACTGAAACAAGGAGGTATAAAATGCATTTCAAATTTAAAAAAAAATATGTCACCCGTACATTCGTTTTGTTGATCCTGGTCTTTATTGCCCCCTCATTTGCTTTGGCCTTTCCGCCGGGCAACGCCGACCCTGGCAGGGAGACGGACATGGGAATGGCTATTGAACAGCATCACAGGTCGCCATACGCTCTTTGGCGCAACCCGGAAATCATTCAGGATCTTCAACTTAGCGATGACCAGGTAGAACAGTTCAAAAAGGCTGATTTCACCTTTCGTGAAAATATGCTGAACCTGAAAGCTCAAATAGACAATCTTCACCTGCAGATGGAAAAGGCTTTCAGCACAGAGCCGGTTGACGAAGCCGCCATAGTGCAGTTGGCCCAAAAGATCGCTGACCTGAAGGGTAAGCTGTTCGTTCAGGCGATTGCCTCCCGTTTGGCGTTCGAAAAGCTCTTAACTACGGATCAGCTCAAAAAACTGAAGGTTGGTTTCTCGCACCTGCATCCAATGAAGGGGAATGTTCCCTTTGGCATGGGGCACTCTATGGAACAGGACGGTGGTCGTTTAACGGATAAAAACCGGATGCAGCCTAATTCTTAAGCGGGCAGAAAAACCCCTATCTCATGATTAATTTGACGCAAGCGAAAAGCAATTGGTTGAATACCCTGGAGATCGACGGCACAGGTGCTTATTTATTCCCCCGACTCCTTTTGGTGCTGCTGCTTTTTACCCTGATATATATTTCAGGATGTGCGGCCGTAGGCCCCAATTATGTTCGGAAAGAGCCGGAAGTGTCCGGTAATTGGCAAGCGGATCTTAGAAACGGTCTCAGCGCCAAACCGGTAGATACCCAGATACTGGCGAGTTGGTGGACTACGCTTGACGATCCGGTCCTTTCCGATCT
Source organism: uncultured Desulfobacterales bacterium (assembly GCA_964435695.1). Lineage (GTDB taxonomy): Bacteria > Desulfobacterota > Desulfobacteria > Desulfobacterales > B30-G6 > CAYTAQ01. The sequence continues at coordinate 5,122 of CAYTAQ010000183.1, forward strand.
GATGGCACGAGCAGTCAAGGGCAACCTTTCCCTTAAGGAAGCACTGGCAAGGGTCCGTGAGGCCCGTGCCAGTCTCGGTATCAGCCAATCCTCCCGGTTCCCGGTAATTGATGCCTCCGCCAATGCCACCAAAACGCGCAGCAGTGGAAACAGCGGCTCGGGTTCCGAGAGAGAACTTTATGCCGTGGGTTTCGATGCCGGCTGGGAGCTGGATATCTTCGGCGGTGTCCGGCGCTCTATCGAGGCGGCTGAAGCAGAGCTGCAGTCCACGCAGGCTGATTTGGGCGATGTAATGGTTTCCTTGTTGGCCGAGGTTGCCCTTAACTATGTGGAAGCCCGCGCCTACCAAGGCCGAATGGCACTAACGGAGGCCACCATCAAATCCCGGGATGAAACTTTTCAATTGATCCTATTGCGATTTCAGGTCGGCCTCAGCGATGACCTGGAAGTACAGCAGGCACGTTACAATCTGGCCAATGCCCGTTCGCAGATGCCAGCCCTGCGAACAGGTTTTAAAGAGGCAAATAATCGGCTGGTCGTCCTGTTGGGTGAACAACCCGGCGCGGTCCTTAAACAACTTGAAGACCCTAAACCGATTCCAACCCCGCCGCTTGAAGTGGCCGTGGGCGTGCCGGCAAATACCTTACGGCGCAGGCCGGACGTGTATCAGGCCGAGCGCCAATTGGCTGAGCAAACAGCTAAAATCGGTGTAGCAACAGCAGACCGCTATCCCAAATTCAGCCTGAACGGTTCCATCGGTGTTGAGGCGTTATCTTCGGGAAGTCTTTTTTCAGGGGGCAGCCGGACTTACAGCTACGGTCCTAAAATCAGCTGGGCACTTTTCGATTCCGGTGCTATCCGACGGAACATAGAGGTTCAATCGGCACTGCAGGAGCAAAAATTATTTCAGTACGAGTCTGCAGTCCTGACGGCCTTGGAAGAGGTGGAAAATGCCCTCGTGGCTTTCGCTGAGGAGCAAGTGTCAAGAGCGTCCTTACAAGAGGCCGCGCAAGCGGCGCAACAGGCTGCTCAACTATCACAGATGAAGTTCAATGCAGGACTGGTTGATTTTAGTGATGTTCTTGAAACTCAGCGTTCCCTGCTCTCTTTTGAGAACCAGTTGGTCCAGAGCGAAGGCGCCGTTACCTCCAATCTGATAAGGCTTTATAAATCCCTCGGGGGCGGGTGGGTATCGTTGGCGCTTAACATGAGCGAGGAAGATAAGAATGGATGGAAATGAAAGAAATAAAAAAGACAACGGCTAAAGATCATGAAGATATTTCTCGAACGCTGGGAATTGACGCTTCTGTGGGCGGCGGCCGGCATCTGAAACGCCGGTTTATCTGGATCGGCATCGTGTTGCTGATAGCGTTTATTGTGCTCATCAAATGGAATAAAAATAATGGCGCCCAAAATGTGACCTATAAAACGCAACCGGTACAGCACGGAGACATTACCATCACTGTCAACGCTACCGGAACGCTGGAACCAACCAACGAGGTTGAGGTAGGCAGCGAGCTGTCCGGTATTATCAAGACCGTTGCGGTTGATTATAATGATCGGGTCAAAGTGGGTCAGGTTCTGGCCCGGCTTGATACCGCGAAGCTCGAAGCCGCGGTCTTGCAATACAAAGCTGCCCTGGAATCAGTAAATGCGAAGGTCCTGCAAGCTCAAGCGACCGTTAGGGAAACTGGTAGTAAATTCACGCAGCTTCAAAGGGTATGGGATTTGAGCAATCAAAAAATTCCTTCACAGTCTGATCTCGATGCGGCCGAGGCGGCGTTTGAACGGGCCAAGGCCGATGAAGCCAGCGCCAGGGCAGCGGTCTCCCAGGCCCTGGCAACGCTTGAAGCTAATGAAACCGACCTGTCCAAAACAATCATCCGTTCTCCCATTAACGGCATCGTCCTCACGCGCAGTATTGATCCGGGACAGACCGTGGCCGCGTCGCTTGCAGCCCCGGTGCTTTTCACCCTGGCCGAGGACTTGACTCAAATGGAGTTACATGTAGATGTTGATGAGGCTGATGTGAGCCAGGTGAAGGAAGGCCAGAGTGCTACGTTCACTGTCGACGCTTACCCGGACCAAACTTTTCCCGCCAAGATCCGGCAGGTTCGGTACGGTGCCCAGACCACGGAAGGCGTAGTTACCTATGAGACCGTGTTGATAGTGAATAACTCCATGCTGTTGCTGCGGCCGGGTATGACGGCTACGGCGGATATCACAGTCAAGAATATTGAACAAGCGCTCCTGGTGCCGAATGCGGTCCTTCGTTTCACCCCGTCGGTAATAGAGCCAACAAGTGATGAAGAATCATCCAGCTCTGGCGGTATCGTCGGCAAACTGCTGCCAAGGCCGCCCCAGCAGAAATCATCGTCGCAACAGAGCGTGAATGGAAACTCAAACAAGAAAGAACAACATGTCTGGACGATCAAAGGTGGCCGATTGGCCTCCATTCCCGTCACAATTGGTGCAACCGACGGAACCATGACCCAGATAATATCGGGCGACCTACAAC
>CAYTAQ010000184.1:0-7567 GCA_964435695.1 uncultured Desulfobacterales bacterium
TTTCCTTTCCCTCAGCTCCCGGAAGCGTAGATTCCGGCTTCAAGTTGAGATCTTTACAGATATCCATCAGGTATTTTTCCTGTATTCTCACCCTCTCTATGGGGTACCTCCGGTAACCGGCGACGCAGGCTATAATCGTCCATGAGGGCAGATCGGCTTTTAGCTTCGGGAAGTCTCCAAGCCAGTCATCTGCAAGTATGGTTGCAAGGCTGACATTATTAAGGGCCAGACATTCATCAACGACTCGTTTCCTCAACAGCCTGTCCATAGGTGCCGACAGTTCCTCAGGATTTTGAACAGGAATAAAATAAAGTTTTTGGAGCGAAGGCAATATTTCCGTCTTGACAATTGCCCATGTAACCAGGCCCATGGTTCCCTGGGCCCCCGACACGAATCTATAAAAATCAATTGCCCCGGGGCCCCAGGGGTTTACCTTGTCTGCCTTTAATGTCTCCATAGGGCCGGGACCGGAAGCAGATCCGGTTCTGAAATATTCACCCGTTCCATAGACAATCTCCAGAGTAAGCAGCGGATCCAAATAATCATATTGATATTTCGGGATAATAACAGGCTCCCTTTCCAAACGGCTGGTTACCACCGATTTCGAGCCCCGTGGGAGCAGCGGAGTGCACATTCGCAATCCATTTTTCTTCAACTCCGGAACGAGCTCTTTGTAAGTGACGCCTGGTTCCAACATGGCATATCGGCTAAGTGAATCAACCTTTATAATGCCCTTCATTCTCTTAAAATCTATAATGACGCCACTTTCGGCCGGTACGGTATCACCGTTGAATCTTGGAGGCCCGGAGCTGACGGGCACCAATGGTATTCTGTTTTCACTAGCCAGCTTAACGATCTCCCCCACCTGTTGTCTGCTCTCAGGGTATACTACAAGCCAGGGCGCTCTTTTTCGGACAAAGCTGCAGTCTTTTGCATATCCATTGAGTGAAGCGGCATCGTCTGCAATATTTTCACGCTTGACAATATTGGCAAGCTCATTGATGAAATTTGCTTCGCTTGCTTCCAAGGACATAATCGATTCTCTCCGTTTTCTACCTAAACCGTTTGAATTAACTCTTTAATACTTCATCCACCAAAGAATGCTCGTTGCACAAGACGGTTAGCCATCAATTCTTGTATATTGCCTTCCAAAACGACTTTTCCGACTTCCAATACGTAACCCTTGTCAGTTACTTCCATTACTAGCTCTGCGTTTTGTTCCACCAGTAGAACGGTAATCCCACTTTTATTTATTTCTCTGATAATATGAGCTAACTTCTGAATAATGATAGGCGATAATCCCAGAGATGGCTCATCCAATAAGAGCATTTCAGGCCGGGCCATGAGACCCCGTGCTATAGCTAGCATCTCCTGTTCGCCTCCGCTCATGGTTCCCGCTTTTTGATTACGCCTGTTCTTAAATATCGGGAACAATTCAAATATGCGTTCCAAATCTTCTTCAACATCGGCTTTTCTTTTCTGAAGATGGGCGCCAAGTCTGAGATTGGCCAATACGGTCATATACGGGAAAAGACGCCTTCCCTCGGGAACGTGGACGAGGCCTAGGCTGACGATTTCGTCTATTGGCCTCCCGTCTATTCTTCTGCCTTTAAAAAGTATCTTCCCACTGTTTAACCTGACTAATCCGGATATTGCTTTCAGGATAGTGCTCTTGCCCGCCCCGTTGGCGCCGATAATGGCAACTGCGGTTCCCTCGTCAACTTCGAGGCTGACGTTTTTCACTACTTCGGCTTTTTGATAATGCACCGCTACATTTTTTAGTTCAAGCAGCATTTTTTCCGGTTCCAAGATATGCTTCAATCACTTTTTTGTTGGCCTTCACTTCTTCCGGTGTTCCTTCGGCAATCTTTCTTCCCATTTCCAACACTATGATCCTGTGGCATAATTCCATTGCGGCTCTCATGTTATGCTCGATAAGAAATATAGTTATCCCTCTTTCTTCCTGCATTTTCTTGATCAGTGAAACCGCTGTATCCACCTCCTTAGCATTCATGCCGGACAATGGTTCGTCGAGCAACAGCAACAAAGGTTGAGCGGCCATAGCTATAGCCATGCTAAGTATTCTTTTGTATCCCTGCGGCAAATTTCTCGCAGCTTGATCTTTCAGAGCTTCTAAGCCCATGAACTTTAGGATTTTTAACGCTTGCTTCAGAATTTTTTCTTCCTTTATTCGACTGCTTGGGAAATGGAATAAAGACTCCCAAAAGCCGAACTTCGGTCTTAAATGATGGGAGGCTAAAATATTTTGCATAACGTTGAATTTTGGGTAGATATCACCATCCTGAAAAGTTCGAACGACACCCTTTTCAGCAATGGAGTGCGGTTTGTGGCTGCTTATAGGCTCCCCTTTGAATAATACTACACCTTCGTCGGGTCGAAGATAACCGGTTATCAAGTTAAATACGGTTGTTTTCCCTGCCCCATTAGGTCCGATCAGGCCGGTAATTTCCCCATGACCGATAGTCATATCGAGGTCCCAAATAGCATTTACTCCACCGAAACTCTTATACATTCCCTTGATTTCAAGCATTATTCGACCTCATGCGAATTGCTCTTTTCAGTGCCTGTGGCAAACTAACCAGGCCGTCGGGCAGATAAAATATTACTAATACCAGCACTCCGACGAATACAAGAGGTGTATATTCTTTCAAGTCCCGAAATATTTCAGGAACAAGTGTGAGAATGAAAGCTCCCAGCATTGGGCCGATGAATGTATTAGCACCCCCCACTACCATATATATGACAAGGTTAAGAGAAAATATCAGGCTAAAAGTTTCAGGGTTGATACAGGAAATGTAATGGCTATAGAAACTGCCGGTTATGCCGGCAAAAAAAGAACCAATACCAAAAGCCAGAACCTTAAATCTGGTGGTATTGATGCCAGTACTCTCTGCAAGGTTCACATTTTGTTTTATAGATAAGAAAATAATATTTATTCGAGAATGCTCAATGGCGTAAAGAATCAAAACAGAGATTATTGACAGACATAGGATGAAATAATAAAAATAAAGCCTGGAATTGCTGAAATCTATAGTAATTAGTTCACCGACAGCTATAGGATTCGGAAGAGGAATACCTATCAAGCCTGAAACTCCATCAGTCAAACACCTCCATTGCTCTTCTACAAGTCTTATCACCTCCGTCAAAAATAATGTTGCCATGGTGAAATAAACACCTTTCAATCTGGCAAATGCAGACCCTATAATCGCAGCGAAGACAAAAACTAGCAATCCGCTCAATGGTAGGGCAACCCATGATGAAATATTCATTCTCATTACCAATAAAGCCGAAGTATAAGCGCCGATACTCATCATACCTCCGTGGCAAAGAGATAATTGCCCGGTATTATCAATCAGGCGCAAGCTACTAACTAAAAGTATATTGACCAAAATCATAATGAGAATATGAAGAATGTACGGCGTCTTCGTAAAAAATAAAGGCAGGAAAAATAAAACTGTTATAAGAAGAATTTTGCCTACTGAACTCTTACTCATGACCCAGCAACCCCTGCGGTCTGACGAGAAGTATAACGATAATGACAATAAATCCTATAATATCGGCCAGCTGGACGGATAGAATAGCAGGGATTATTCCATCTAAAAGTCCTAGAATTAGGCCGCCGATAATAACACCCCAGATACTTCCCAGACCTCCCAGTATTATTACTGCAATCCCCTTTGTGATAGCTAAAGAGCCCATGTGGGGAGTCAGACTGAATATGGCGCCGACCAATGCTCCAGCGGCAGCAGCCAAGGCGAAACCCAAGAACATGGCGGTTGAATAAACAGGGTTAATCTTTACTCCTTGCAATGCTGCAGCTTCACTGTCCTGTGAAATTGCAAGCATTGCCTGACCCATTTTCGTCCGATGAATAAATAAAAGAAGAGCGGTTACCAAGATTACACTAACGATTATGGTTATCACTCTCTCCCATGAAAGTCTTAAGCCTGCAAATGCAACCACCCCTTGGATTGGGCTTGGAATTGATAAAGTGCTTGATGTTCCAGACATCAGTACAACTACAGTCTGCAGACCTATAATAAGGCTGATTGCCAATATCAGAGCACGGTCGGGATCATGGCGAACGCGGCGAAAAAGAAATCTCTCAATAACGATTCCAAGTACGCCGACAATGATCATTGAAGCAACAATTGCGAAAAAGAAGTTAAGTCTAAGGATTACAGCAAAAAAATATGTGACATAAGCGCCTATCATGTATATCTCACCATGTGCAAGCATTACAATGCCTGTAATACTCAATATCAAAGTCAATCCGAGAGCGATCAAAATATAAATCCCCCCGGCCATTAATCCATTCGCTATGCTTTGTACAATTAAGCTGCAATCCATATTTTATTTCTTTGCATTTGAACAGTCATTACATACTCATTCTCTTTTTATGTGGAGGTTATCTGAAAAGCGCAAGTTAATTTACGGATGTGCGTTTTGAAGCCTGCTAAAACTCGCGACATCGGTTCCGCATTGGCCGCCGCTGCAATTCATCATATTGCATTAAGTTCAGCGGAACTTCGGATACCGTGCTCAAGGAATATCCGGCATAATCCATTTGACGTGTTCGATTGTGCCATCTTTAATTCTACCAAGCCCATAAGGTTTAACAACTACGTGATTGATACCATACGTTTTCAAACCTCCCATTTTCCCTTTTCCATAGGCCGTATCAATACTGGTCATATTTTCCCATACCTTCTTAACCTCGGTGGTATCAAGACTCTGTGCTTTTTGGATAGCCTGCACAAGACACCATACTCCATCCCAGGGAAGGAGCACATCCGTATTGAAAAATCCATACTTCTTTAAGCTCATCTCCCTAATTTCCTTTATCATGGGCGTCATGTCAGGGCTATCAGTAAATGGAGGAAAGCTAAAATAGTCAGTTGCGAGATTTTTACCGACAATTTTTAAAACCTCGCTATAAGGAGTCGGGGAGGTAGCAAAAACAGGTCCATTGAACCCCATCTCTCTTGCTGCTTTCATAATGCCCCCCACCAAATGCGGATATCCTCCTGTAATATGAATTGCATCCGGTTTGGATGCCAGCATCTTGGTCACGTAAGGATAGAAATCCTGAATAGAGCGGGGATATACCTCTGTGAATACTACTTGAACCCCAACGGGTGTGGCGCCTTCATTTTTTGAAATGTCTATCGTAAACGGCGCACCCGGAGAATCTATGGTTGCAAGAGCAACCCTTTTCACCTTGGGATAAGCTTCAACCAAATATTTATAAAGTCCCGGGATGGCGTCTCTTGAATAATGGTTGGCCCTGAATGTGTACGGCAACCTGGAATTTATCTCTTTGGGAGTCCCCTCTCCCCACCACAAAGAGCGCAATACCTTAGCCGGTTCCGTAACTGTCGCACCAATGGAAGAGTTTGTAGGACTTGCTCCTCCGGTAATAAACTTGACTTTCTCAACTTCCACAAGCGTTCTGAAGGAAGCGATTGTTTGATCGGCCACGCCCTTTTCATCTACAACAGCCAGACTAACCAGATATTTTTCCCCATTAATGTTAATTCCACCTTGACCGTTAATCCACTCGGTTGCTAGTTGAGCTCCCTTCAAATTAAGCGGTCCGATCTGAGAACCGGGTCCGGTAAGAATAACGTGCACACCTAATTTCAGCTCTTTGGTTTCCGAAAGGGATAATGTAGCAGTACCAATGATAATAAATGTACAAGCCATAATCATAGTAAACAATTTCATAGATAATTTCATATTTAGTCCTCCCCATTTTGAATTTGTCTTAAAGGAATATAGTTATTCATAAAGCTAAAGAAGTGTAATAATCTGAAATTGGGTCAATATCCCGGCAGATTTCCTTATCAGTGTTTTTGGCATTCACACCGGGTGCGAATTATGACTTATTAAATACTCCACCCGTTTGCGGTGGGGAGATTCATTTAATACCACTTTTTATTAAATGTTTATTTTTATCAGGATAAAAATAGCCGTACAATAGCAATTCCCTTATGATTTTATAACGAAAAGATTAATAATGTGAGTTGACAGTAAGTTAGATATATAATATTTTTTTATTACTCTTGTTAACCTTTCACGATTCATTTATTAAGAATGATATCAACTAACCGGTGACCTCTATGGGACGCTTTCAACTCAACCTCCATCATGTAATTTCTTTTTATTTTTTGGCAAAAGAACAGAGCTTCAGCAGGGCCGCCGAGAAGCTATCCATCACCCAGCCGGCGGTAACCCAGCATGTTCGCGGCTTAGAAGTTCAATTTGGCTTAAAGTTGGTAACCTTAAAAAAAAAGCGGGTGTCCCTGACAAAGGCCGGAAAAAGGCTGATGACTTACGCAGAGGAGCTTTTCAACCAGGCGGTGGTGACTGAGAATTTTCTTAAAAGCTACCAGTTCTACAATATCGCCATCGGCATCGCGAGCCCATTGGTGTTTTATTTCACTGCGCTGATCGACCATTTCAAAGAAATATATCCATCCATCAAGGTCTCCATTTGGGAAGCGTCCTCTCTACCCCTGATCGAAGGGTTGCTCGATTACAAACACGACATCTGTCTGACCGGAGCGCAGTCACCCTACAGCGAAAGGCTGCAAGTCTATCGCCTCCGAACGGAAGAACAGATGCTTTTTGTAACCAGTCCCCAATATCCTCTGCCGATGGATGCACCCGTAAAATGGTCTCAGTTGGTTCGCCACCCACTGATTATTCAATCGGAAGGTTCGGCCGCACGAGGGATGGTTCTGCATCAATTCAAAAAAAGAGGTCTGGTTCCTATGATTGGTGCCGAGGTCAACAACATCGAACTCGCCAAAGAGTTCACCCGTCAAAACAAAGGCGTAGCTATTATGTTCGAACCCAACATTCGTCAGGAAGTTGCCCGCGGGGAATTGAAAATTATCCAGCTCGAAGATGGCTGGATCAAGGTGGGGGCAATAGACATCCTGGTCAATCGCGAAGAACGGCTCTCCCCTTCCGTTGAATCTTTCCTGATGTTGATCAAGAAACATTTCAATACGACGCTTTGTGAAGTGCCCTCGAAAAATATATCCCGGGAATAGCTTCCATTCTTCCTGGCAATCTATAGAGATTTAGGGCCTGTTTCATCCCACCACCCAATAATCGATCCTAACCGCTCATATTGAGTCCCTTCCCGAACCTCCACGGCTCTTATCCAGTCACCCAAGGACGAAGCATGATGGATAATCAACGGCGTGCTGTGGGCAGGCAGGATATCGTTTGCAAGGCCGTACAGGGCGATGACTTTATGAGTATTTGCAAAGGATTCGCGGGTATCCCATGGGGTGGGGTGAATATACCCGTGGATGGCCCCATCCCTGTTTGAATAAAGCCACGCTTGGGGAAACGCCTCTTTCAGCCGTCTCATGAGCCGAATGGCGTCGATATTGGTTTGAACCGTATATCCTTTGTTGAAATTCCTGAGCAGATTATCGTCAAACGCCTCAAATCCCATGGATGCCATTAATATCCGGGCTCCCATTTCCGACACCAGTTGAAGGGACTCTCTCAAGTGCGTTTCTCCTGC
>CAYTAQ010000185.1:0-7485 GCA_964435695.1 uncultured Desulfobacterales bacterium
ATCTGGTGAGGTTTTTGTCCGATTTCGAATTCATAAGATTTGCCATTTACAGTGATGTCAATAGCCGCTTTCTTTTCTTCTGGAAGGTGTTTCATGCCTTCTCCCGTGGTGTGGGGTAATGAAAATTTACTTGATCTTATTTTAGATCCAATATATAATCCAAAATTAATAGCGCCAAAAGCTGGCGATGTCAATATTTTTTGTCGCAATGGTTTCTTTTTTTCAGCAATTATACCGGTTGTCATAAATTTTCATGCTCGAGCGCGCACAAAGAAGCATGAAATAAGAAGGAAGCAGAAATGAACAAAACAATAGATACACGATCGCTTATAGAAGATGCGTACCGGAAGCTGAAGCAATTCATGCTTCAGCAGAAAATCGTTCCGGGTCAGAAATTACTCTATCGAGAGTTAAGCGATTTGCTCCACATGTCCAAGACCCCCATCGTTAATGCGTTGAACCGGTTGGAGCAGGAGGGATTTGTGGCTTCCGAACCCAACTGCGGCTATTATCTCAAGCCCATTGATGCAAAAGAAATCATGGATTCAAGTGAAATTCGGGAGGCTCTCGAGGCAAGGGCGGTTCAGCAAGCCATCCAACTGGGGAATCCGGATGATATGGCGCTTTTAGAAAAGAAGTTGCTGGCTCTTGAAGCATATCCGCCTTTAATGCATGACAAAAAGAGGTTTGTGCTTAACGCAGAGTTTCATCTTCAGATAGCGGATATTTCAGGAAACCGGGTATTGAAATACCTATTGAAAAGAAATTTTGAGCACATTATTCTTCGTGTCAACCTGGATAAGTTTGCTACGGAAAGCACGGCTGCATCGAATCAGGAGCACAGGAAATTACTTGCAAACTTGAAAAAGAAAGATATCTCAAAGGGCATGCGTCTTGTTCAAAAACATGTTCAAAAGACACGCGACCTCATCATTCGATTTTTATCAAGAGAAGAACTGGAAGAACTGGAAACAATGGACTTTTTTGAAGAAGGTCGCCACGCCATTTAGACGGCATATTTTATTTCAGTAGAAGGAGCGCTTATGGGAGATTATCTCGAAGGATTTGTACCTTACAAAGAAAAAGAGGCGAAAAAATACAATAGGTTTCGCTGGTGGCCGGGTTTGACATTTGGCGATATTCTTGACAGGGCGGCGGATATGCATCCGGAGAAAGAAGCGTTTGTGGACGGGAAGACACGTCTCAGCTTTGGGCAGGCACGGGCAAAGGTCGATACCCTGGCCATAGGTTTCATGAATTTGGGGATAAACCCCAGGGACCGGGTTCTGGTTCAGTTGCCGAACTGGAACGAGTTTGCCCTGGCCTATTTCGCACTTCAAAAAATAGGGGCGATTCCGGTTCTTCTCATCGATCGATACCGGCAATATGAAATCAGCCATCTGATCAAAATGACAGGGGCTGGTTATTGGATTGTTCCTTTGACATACAAGACCTATGATTATTTCCCTGTGATCAATGATATCCTGAAAGAGCAGACCGGCCTGAAGGGCGTTGTTACGGTTCGAGGGGAAATCGCTGAGGAAGGTATGTATTGCATGGAAAAGCTTTTGGCGGATACGGAGGTATCTGATACGGATCGCGCAACCCTGACGGATAATCGCCCCGATCCAATGGCGGTCGCCCATATGGGGCCCACCGGCGGGACCACGGGGCTGCCTAAAATCGTTCCCCGAACGCATAACAGCATCCTTTGCGCTACTGATTTTTGCTCTCGATCGTGGGATTTAACCAGCCGGGACATTACCTTGATTGCAGGACCTATCGGACATGATCTGTCTTTCAGCAAAGGATTTGTTGCCAGCGTTTTGATGCAGGGAAAAACCATTTTCCTTGACTCCACAGACAGAGGAGAGATTTGCAGGACCATTGAAACAGAAAAAGTTACGGCGATTGTATGGGTTCCGACATTGGCGAAAATGCTGCTGGAATACGAAGATCTTGACACATATGATTTAAGTTCGCTGAAAAGAATGCACAGCGGCGGCGGGGCAAGTTTTCCTGCGTTGATCAGGGAAGTCACCGAAAAGCTGGGCTGCAAATACTACAACGGGTTCGGTGCAACGGAGGGTATTTCGACCATCACGCGAACAACGGATGATTTTGATACGATCTGCGGCACGGTGGGCCGGCCGACGTGCCCCTATGATAGCTATAAAGTTGTCGACCATGAAGGCCAGGCACTTCCCCAGGGAAAGGCGGGTGAGCTTGTCATTAAAGGCCCTGGTGTGTTTACCGGATATTATAAAAATCCGATTGAAAATGCGGCAGTTTTTACCGAGGATGGTTTTTTCAAAACCGGTGATATGGCCAAGTTCGATAAAAAAGGCAATGCGATACTGACCGGTCGCATAAAGGAAATGATCAATCGGGGTGGTGAGAGCATCAGTGCTGTGGAAATCGAAAGCCTCATTATGGATCACCCTGATGTTGTCAGTGTTGCCGTTGTTCCCATGCCGGATCCATTATTGGGAGAAAGAGTATGTGCCTTTATTCAGCCGGCATTCGGAGCACGACTTACTTTTGACGACATCATTTTATATTTAAAGGGGAGAAAGGCGTCTGTTCTTCAGCTTCCGGAAAGAATTGAATTTATGGAAACCCTGCCGTTAACTGCCGCCAACAAACTTGATAAGAAGGCGCTGATGAAACATATTGAAAAAAGGCTTATGAGAAATGCGGGCTATGCTGGTGAGGCGGTCTGATATATGATATCATTTCCGGAATATATCCAAAATAGTTGACCAATTCGAGGTGTTGGGTGCAGATGTTCGCGCGGGCATTAAAAACGAATATCGTTATCAGCATTGTGATTTTATTGCTGATTGGAATGCTGCTGACCGATTTCGTTGTGGTTAGAACAGCCCAGCGGGATATGATTCAGGACAAAATATCAAAGGGGTATTTTGTGGCATCATTATTGGGAGATGCCATATCGATGAATTTTACCAACGACATTCATGATCTTTCGAAACGCTTAAAACCCAATTTTGCTGACATTTTATCTGAAAGTGATTTTTCAAGTATTTGTCTGATGGGAACAGGAAATCGAATCGTTTATTCGGCAGCTAAGGAATTCGGTTTCAATGCAGAGCTGGAAAAATTGATGAACGAGACACTTGTCTCAGGTAAAAGAAGCGCAAAATTTTTCGATACAACATGGGGTGTTTTCTGGTACCAGCGAAAAAATCTGATGATATCGGTACCCGTAAATGGCGATACTGTCATCGCGAGCATCGGCATTCTAATGAATCTTGAACCCATATATGCCAACCAAAGAAAATCCCAGCGGCTTGTATTATTCTATCTTGCCATTAACACGTTAATTTTGACCATTGTCGGATTTTATAGACTTTCAAAGGTCTACCTGGAGCCGATCAATCGCCTGGTTGAAATGGCAGAGGATTACCAGGAATCGGATGGCGCATTTTTTCCGGTTCGTAAGCAGGACAACGAGTTGAGTAAATTATCAAAAGCGCTCAATGTGATGATTAATCGGATTTCGGAAGATAAAAAAGCACTTCAATCGGCAGTTGATTCCCTTGAAAAAACCAACCTGGAATTAAAAAAGGCGCAAGGGGAGATTATACGCGCTGAAAAATTGGCGTCCATCGGTCGCTTGTCTTCCGGCATTGCACATGAAATCGGCAATCCCATCGGTATTGTGACGGGATACCTGGATCTGCTGCAACAGGAAGGCATACCGGATCATGAGAAAAAAGAGTTCATTCTGAGAATTACAAAGGAAATCCACCGAATGGACACGGTTATCCGGCAACTGCTGGATCTGTCGAGAACTTCATCCGTCGAAACGAAAACCGTGTCAGCCCATGAAATTATTGATGATATTTCAAAGATTCTAAGCGTCCAGCCGTTAATGTCAAAGATTCATCTGACCCTGTCGTTGAAGGCCGAAAAGGATATGGTTTTGGTTGACCCCAATCAATTAAGACAGGTTTTTATAAATTTGGCGATTAATGCAGCCGACGCGATTGCTGCAAAAGGGAATGCGGAGCATGGCAGGCTTATCATTGAAAGCGTTAATGTTCCGGCCGCAAGCCCGGAAATGTCATCAGATAACCATACATTAAAGATTATGTTTATCGATAATGGACTCGGAATTCCCTCTGCGTATTTAGAAAGTATTTTTGATCCTTTTTTTACCACCAAGGAACCTGGAAAAGGCACCGGTCTAGGGTTGTCGGTATGTATTATGATCGCCGAATCGATGGGTGGAAGCATTTGCGCTGAAAGCAAGGAAGGTGAGGGGACGACGATGACGATCTTTTTACCTTTGGCCGGTTAACCCGTGGAACCGTCATCCGTTGGTTCTTGATATTTACTTTGTGTAATTTACTATAAATGATGCCCGCAGGGCAAATGAGATCCCTAGGACAACCAGCAATGAATGATGCGCAAGAAAATATTACTGACAGGAATAAACTTCTCATTGTTGACGATGAGGAGAATATGCGCCATATGCTCACGGCGATGTTGAAAAACTTTGGGTATGATGTGGATACGGCACCTGATGGAGAATTAGCACTGAACATGGTGACCAAGTCATTTTATGACTTCATCCTGTGTGATTTGAAAATGCCAAGGATGGACGGCATGGCATTTTTAGATGCAGTAAAAGACAAACTTGGTGAGACGACCGTCATTATGATGTCGGCTTACGGCAACCTCGATACGGCGATTCAAGCCATGAAAAATGGTGCGTACGACTATATATCCAAACCGTTTAAATCGGATGAAGTCTATATGGCGCTTAAAAAAGCAGAAGAAAGGGAACGATTAATAAAAGAGAACCGGCGCTTGCTGGAAAAGATCAAGAATATTGAGGAGAATTATCGAGTCGGTAACATGGTCGGGAAGAGCCGTTCCATGCAGGATGTTTTCAAAATGGTCGAAAAGGTTGCAAAGTATGATACAACCGTGCTGATATCCGGTGAGAGTGGTACCGGAAAAGAATTGATCGCAAAGGGAATCCACTTGGCGGGAGAGAGATCACGTAAGCCGCTGGTCAGTATTAATTGTGGCGGAATTCCCGAGAATTTGCTTGAAAGTGAATTCTTTGGTTACAAAAAAGGCGCATTTACCGGGGCAGATAGAGATAAAAAAGGCTTATTTCAGGAGGCTGACAAGGGGACCCTGTTTCTGGATGAGATCGGCGAACTGCCGCTTTCTTTGCAGGTGAAGCTTCTCAGGG
This sequence comes from uncultured Desulfobacterales bacterium, assembly GCA_964435695.1. Classification (GTDB taxonomy): domain Bacteria; phylum Desulfobacterota; class Desulfobacteria; order Desulfobacterales; family B30-G6; genus CAYTAQ01. The sequence goes on from CAYTAQ010000185.1 coordinate 5,231, forward strand.
TGTTACAGGAAAATGAGGTTCGACCCATCGGCGACACCAAAACGCAGAAAGTGGATGTCCGCGTCATTGCCGCCACCCAAAAAAACCTGACAGAAGAGGTGCGGGAGGGAACTTTTCGCGAAGACCTTTATTACCGGTTGAATGTATTGAATATCAAGCTGCCGCCATTGCGTGAAAGACCGGATGACGTGCCCCTGCTTATCGATCATTTTTTAAACAGGTTCAACAGCAGGCTTGGAAAAGCGATTAAAAAAGTATCTTCAACAGCCTTGTCGTTTCTGCTGAAATATCAATGGCCGGGGAATATAAGGGAATTGGAAAATATTATTGAAAGAGCGGTTGTTCTGGCGGATGGGGAAGAGATTTTGCCGGAACATCTGCCGCAGGAGTTAGGAGAAAAGATAAAGCCGTCTTTCGATGAAGAAATATCCGGGGAATTTTCTCTGAAAAAAACCCAGCAGATACTGGAAAAGAAAATGATTATAAAAGCCTTGAATGAGACAAACGGCAACCGGACGCATGCGTCAAAACTGCTGGAGATCAGCCATCCGTCGTTGCTTAGTAAGATGAAGACATATAACATTACTTAAAAGCGGTTTAAAAACCTCCCCTCGGGCCCAATCTCTGTGTTGGGGTGAGGCGTTCAATCCTCAAAATACAGATTGTATTCCTCCGGTTGAACACCCCACCCCGCCTTGATCTTGAACCCGATTGAAGGCTTTTAAAACCGCTTTAAATAATTATCTGTATCTCAATTATGGACGGTAACTATTAGTAAAGAATTTGGACTATTCAACCCCCTCCTGGTGGGTGGTATCATATGGAGCGATCTTAGATATGGAACAATCGGAAATCGAAAAGAGAGAGATAGAAGTCGAACGGAATGGGCATGGCAGCAGGTGGGTTGGCTGGCTCGTTATCGCCCTGGCCTTCGCCGGCCTTGGCATATGCCTATATCTGTATTCTTTACATATGGCGCTGCTCATGGGTGAGATTAAGACCGGCCCGTTATGCGGCTCCGGCAACGGGCTTGGATGTCAAGCAGCGATCTCCGGTTCTTATAACAGCATTATGGGGGTCTCGCTTGCATCATGGGGGGCGCTGTTTTTCATCTCGCTGGCTCTTTTTGGATTCGGTGGTGTTATTTTTTACAAGGATAGCGGCCGGGCTTTTTTCCGGTGGGCATTTATTTTCGCTATCGCCGGTTTTGCTTTTGATCTCTATCTTGCTTATCTGATGATTTTTAAAATCAAAGCGGTTTGCTGGCTTTGCGTAACGACCTACGCTATTAATCTTATTCTGGTCATAATCCTGGCCCTGAAGGTATGGCAGGAACCTGAACCCCGGATGTCGCTTCACACCATATTCCCCGGGACAGGGGACAGGCAGGACGTGAATCGTTACTACAAAGAAGTTATCAAGGCCATGCTTGGCGGTTGCGTTCTGCTTGCGGCCGTTGTTGTCTTGGGGGGATCTCATTTTCTTTCCAAGTCTTTGACGGAGAATGACCGGGAACGTTTGGCGCAAATCATACAGGGTCTTTCCCAGCAGCAATCCGGAGTTGTTGCAGCAGAAATCGGTCCTGCCATGGGTGCTGAAGATGCAAAAGTCCTGGTCGTTGAATTCAGTGATTTTAGGTGCCCATTTTGCGCCCAAGCGTCCAAGTATCTCAAGCTTACGGCCCAGAACACGCAAGATATCGCCCGCTTTGTTTTCCGGCATTACCCGCTGGATAAATCCTGTAATCGAAGACTTTCCTCAAATATTCACCAGGGGTCTTGCCTGCTGGCTGAAGGGGCTGCCTGTGCCGGTGAGCAGAACAAATTTTGGGGATATCACGATGCCGCTTTTGAGACCAAGGGAAATATTTCACAAGCTGTGGTGATGAAGATCGCCTCGGAGATCAGACTTGATTTAACCGCTTTTAAAAGCTGCCTGGATTCAGGTCGTGGCCGCCAGGTCGTCATGAATGATATTAAAGACGCAGTCAATGCAGGCATACGAAGCACTCCCACATTGGTAATTAATGGAAGGATTCTGAGAGGTGTTCCCAAACCTTGGATGCTTAATGAAATTTTGCGATACGCTGAAAAGAACCTGCCCCTTCCAAAATCCACGGAATCTTCAACGCCTTAATGTCATCAAATCTTTTTTAAGGGTCTGCCATGATTTCTCGATCCCTTGGACCCTTTCTCCCAACTATACCGGTTGTCATAAATATGTTCCGATTGATTTGGGTTACTAACCGTCAACCA
>CAYTAQ010000186.1:0-7432 GCA_964435695.1 uncultured Desulfobacterales bacterium
CTTCACCGATCGGGAAGGATCGCCAGCGTTCTTCTTTGGACTTTTTGGGATCACGCTTGCCCTGGCCATTGGGGTTGCGTCCATAGCAGACCTCAAACTCTGCAAAGTGCTGCGGTCTGAGGGGCCGGTCTTTTTTGGTTATGCCGGGGACATTTGTACGGGCATCATAGACCCAGGTGTTTTCGGTCGGGTAGCCTTTGGTGAAGAAGATGACATTGGTTTTGGTGCCGGGGCTGTAAGGGGTAAAGGTGCCGTTGGGGAGGCGGAGCACGGTGTGGAGGTCGCAGTCCTCGGTGAGGATTTTGAAGACTTCGCCGGCCTGATCAGCGAACAGTACGTTATCGGGAACGACGATAGCAGCGCGGCCCCCCGGTTTCAAGATACTTATCACGTGCTGGACAAAATTGAGCTGTTTATTGCTGGTGGCGACGGTGAAATCGTCCCGGTTGGGGGCCTGGTTGGCCCCCTTGGTGCCAAAGGGAGGATTGGTCATGATGCAGTCATAAAGGCCGCTCCTTTTTGGCTCATAAATGGCATCCCCTAAATAAATATTGGCCTGTATACCGTGAAGATAGAGGTTCATTAGGGCCATTTTTCTGGGACGGGGGACCAGTTCGATGCCTGAATAGGTTGAGGTCAAGATGCGTTTGGCCTCATCACGTTTGAGACCGCTTTTGGTCTTTTCCATGAGCCATTCATAGGCGCAGACCAAGAAACCGCCGGTGCCTGAGGCCGGGTCATGTATACTAAAATCCTTGCTCTTTCGTGGATCGGGCTTCATGCACCGTACAATGGACTGTATCAGGATGCGAGGTGTGAAGTACTGGCCGGCCCCTTTTTTCCCTTCTGATGCCGATTTTTCAAGCAACCCTTCATAGGCCGCGGCTTTTACGTCTATATTAAGTCCGGTCCATTCGATCTCGTCAATGAGATTGACCAGGCGTTTTAGATTGACCGGGTTGCTGAACCGGGATATGGCACCGGCATAGATATCCCCTAACATATTTTTCTCTTTTCCCAATGCCCGGAGGGTATCCATATAATGTTCCGTGAGATCCGTGCCTGACTTTTCCCTTAAAACGGCCCAGGAATATTCAGGAGGGATTTCCGCGCCCTTTTCTTCGATCATCTTGAGGAACAGGAGATAGGTCAACTGTTCGATGTAATCGCCGTAGTCGATCCCGTCATGACGCAGGGTGTGGCAGAATCCCCAGAGTTTGCCTACTATGTCGGTCATAAGTTCCCTTTAAGTTTTTTGACAGGATGAATACGACTATCGGGATATTTTTCTCTACACTTGAAAGCCGCTGAGTCTATAACCACATCCCAAGCCTTGGTAGCCTTCTTGAATCGTGCTGCAAAATCCGTGTCCTTATACTGCTCTTTAAGATATCGTCAAAATTCGTTTTCAGTTTCATATTGGATTCCTTTTGCTCATTTGCCATAGACAGCGCGTGGTTCCTTGAGTTTAAAACCAATCCTCTTTCTCGGCCCTTCGGGGGGTGTCATAAGCTGCCGAATAGCCTCGAAAATGGTCTGAATCTGCTCATCATGATCTTTCAGGTGATCCTCCAGTTCAGAAAGCTTATGCGCCAATTCTTTATGTGTTGACAGTATTTCCCGCAGTTTTACAAAAGCCCGCATAATGGCAACATTTACTTGAATAGCTCGTTTGCTCCGTAGGACGCTTGAAAGCATTGCAACTCCTTGTTCGGTAAAAGCATAGGGGAAATATCGACGCCCGCCCTTCCCCTTTGACATCACAATCTGTGATCTCAAAGAATCGTATTCGTCCTTGTCAAGCTGAAACACAAAATCGGAAGGGAATCTCCCTATGTTACGCTTCACTGCCTGAACGAGGCTTCGCGTCTCCACCCCGTAAAGTTCTGCCAAATCCATGTCCAGCAAAACCTTCTGCCCTCGGATAAGAAAAATTGATTTTTGGATCTGCTCAACAGGAACCACCAGATCATGGTTTGTCATATTTATTCCTTCTTATGCCCAATTTTATCTAATTTATTTATAAACGACTTATTTTGTAAAGGCATTAACTTTTTGAAATACTTGAATCACTAACATAACACGATTTGTGATATGTTTAATCTCATCTTTGGTTAAAGTAAACATAATGTCCGGAGGAAAACGTTCACGGCCGTGTTTCGCAGGTTTTAGAGAAATGCTGTATCTTTTAAATCCTGTCAAAAACTCAAGCCGCAATGGCCATATTGATTTCGTGAATGATGGCTTCTAATTCATCCCCGAAAACCTTGTTTAGCTTAGCCCATGACCCGCCTTCCCGTGTAAATATGGGCATGGTGTCCACATCATCCTTTTCCATGAGCAGGGTTTTGGTTAGGTGCCTCCTGATCAGCTCGAGCCACTTCGTCTGTTCTTCTGTAAAGGCGCGATTTGATTTGACCTTCATCATGGCCTTGTTGACCCGCTGCTCTATGGTGAGCAATTCTCCACCTGCTGTTGCATGGCGTATGATGGAAATGATGTCGGCCAGCTCCTTATTATAGGCGCGCCGGAGGTTTTTCTCTGTAAATTTATCCACCATGGAATCCGGTTGGGTTGAAAGGGTCTCTTTCAGGGCCTTCAACTGGCCCGTATCAAAATCCTTAGGGCGATTCAGAAGGATTTCAAGGGCTTCAATCTGTTCCGGGTTATCTCTTACGAACCTTTTAAATTCCTGAAGGTAGTCTTCCGGCCCTAATTCCCTCCCATCCTTGGCCCTGAAGATAATTTTTGAGCTCACATAATCCTCAGCCGTATCGGCCCTGACAAATTTTTTCTTTGGGCGGGGGTAGTTTTCGCACAGATCCAGAAATCCCTCGCTCTGCAATATCTTGATGGTCTTCTCCCATTGCTGATCGAGCCTCTGATGCAAGTTTTTGGCAAAATCGCTTAGATCACAGTCAATGATATAGTTGAACTGCCCTCTCCCTTCCTGTGTAATATTTTTTGATATTCGGTGAAGCCGCTTGGATAAGACCCGGATATTATATTCCTGATCCTCATTATTTGCTATGGCTTGGACAATCTCCTTGATGGTTCTTGTGGCCTTCAAAGGGGCCTCTGCCGTAATGCCCGTTATCTTTCTGAAGTATTCAAGGAGGGTGCCGTTGAAACAATCAAAAACCGTAAAATGGGTCTTGTAGATTTCTTCACAGCGCCGGGTCCCACGTCCCATCATCTGTTCAAAAAGGATCCTGGATTTTACGGGCCGCAAAAACACGATGTTCTCGATCTTAGGGACATCCACACCCGTGGAAAGCATATCCACCGTGACTACAACGCCCGGTTTCTGACGGTTTCTGAACTCACGAATCCTTTGAAGCGGCCTGTCCACAGACGGACTGCCTGTGATCTTCTGAACAAAGTCATCGCCGCGGTTTAATTCTTCTCTCAAGATTTCAATTAGGCGATCACAGTGGGAGATATGGTCGATATCGTTCTGGGCAAAAATCAAGGTTTTGGGGAAATGGCCCAATTGTTCTTCCTGATCTAAGAGATATTTTTGAATTTCCAGGACAATTTTCCGGTTTCGATCAGGCGCAGACCAGTCGATCTCCGTGGTGGGCGCGGGAAGTGCCCTTTCATCTTCCAGGTTCTCAAAAGAGAGTTGACCTGTTTGGGTATCTATCAGCCCGACTTCCTCCCCTTGTTCAAGAAAAACTCCCCTAATAGTGATATCCGATTTGATGGCTATGGCATCATAATCCACCAGAAAACCTTCCCGCACAGCCCGCTCATAATCATACGTAAAGACGATCTTTTTGAAAACAGCGGTTGTGTGGGCTGCAGGTGTAGCCGTAAGTCCGATCTTCATCCCGTCAAAATGCATCAATACCTCGCGCCATTTGCTCTCCTCCCGGGCCGTGTATCCCCGATGGCATTCGTCGGCAATGATGACGTCAAAAGCATGGATGGGGATATCCAGTTTCGGGGCATCGGAATCGTCATCCTGATCACCGGAGGAAGAACCAAACATGCCCTCATCTCCAAATAGATTGATACGCATCCGTTGAATGGTTGATACATAGACAAAACTATCTCTAACACTGGGATTTGTTAGATACTCTGTAGGAAGAACCTTGGGGTCAAACTTTATATCCTCATTCAGGTCTTCTCTGCGGATCTTCTGGCTGTAGACTTCATAAATTTGATCAAACTTCAGGCCCGGCTCGGCTTCAAAACTTGCCATGGTGGTCACGGCCTGTGCAGCTAAGGCCCTTCGATCGACTAAGAACAAAATCCGTTTCGCAAGTCCTGACTTCATTAATCGGTAGATCAAATTGACTATGGTGAAGGTTTTGCCTGTACCGGTGGCCATGGCTAACAGCATATGCCGCTTTCGATCCATGATGGCTTTTTCTATGGCTTCAATGGCTTCAATTTGAAAGGGCCATAAGTGTTTATCATCTATTTCATTTGCTTTAAGCCACTCCTTTGAAGCGGGTTCAGTCCTGTTCAACATCTCCATGAGGGCCTGTGGCGTGTGAAATGCAAAGATCTCTCTTGATAGGTTCATCGGGTCCCTCAGGTCTTGAAACCAGATGATTTTCCCATTGGTTGAATAGGCAAAGGGGAGGTGATAATCGCCGAATGGACCGAGGGAGAAAGGGCCTTGCGGAAGACCTTTAGCATATCTTTTTGCCTGCTGAAGGACATTTTGTGGACCCGTCCTTACCCTTTTCCCTTCAACACAGGCCAAGGCCTTGCCTTCATGAAACAGAATATAGTCGGCAGGCCCTGTTTTTGTCGGGTATTCTTCAACTGAACCGTGGTGATACCGGGTATCCGCCTTGAAAGGGAGAATAGGGTCCCACCCGGCCCCTTTAAGGGCCTTGTCTATATAAAGCTTTCTGGTTCTGGCCTCATTAATATCCGTATCATTCATAACCATTGCCCTCTCTATTGAGGCTACAAAAGTCCTTCATCGACCATGCTCAGGATCTTGTCTTTTGCTACGATGATATGATCGAGTATTCGAAGGCCTAAGGTATCGGCCCCCTTTTTGAGTACCCGGGTTATGGTTTTGTCATCCTGGCTGGGTGTCGGGTCACCGCCGGGATGATTGTGCACCAAGATAAGGGATGAGGCCGATTCCCGTATGGCCGGGTTGAAAACTTCTCGAGGATGGGCCAGGCTTTCGGTTAAAAGCCCCACAGTAATCCGCTCGGATTTAATGACCTTTTGATTTTCATCCAGGAGAACCACATGAAACTCCTCCTGTTTGGATTCTTTTGCCAATCTCTGAAACTGTTGTTTGCAGTAGGAAAGGGCATCAGATGTGTTTCTGATTTTATGCCCCGGCTCTGATTGATCCGTCTGCTGGTTTGCAAGTCTTTTGCCTAATTCGAGGGCGGCCATGATTTGACAATAGGCTGTCTCGCCTATGGCAGGGCTTATCTGTTTTAGTTCTCCCCTTGCCTTTAGAGACAGTCTTTCAAGTTCATTTCCAAAGAGGGCCGCAAGTTTTTCACCGGCCTGTATGGCAGATTCACCCTGAAGACCCGAACGAATTAAGATAGCCAGGAGTTCTGAGGTCTTGAGTTCTGACGGTCCAACGCGGAGAAGACGTTCCCTGGGACGATCTGCCGAAGGGGATCTCTTGACCGTGGGGGTAAAAACCCGCTGATCGATCCACCTCCCTGCATTGAGACTGTCTTTCTTCTCCGACCAGGAATAGAATGGCTTTGACTTTAAGCCATTTTCGGCCAAATAACCATCTCGAACCAGTTCGCCGATCACCCGGCCTATAAAGATTTTCTTTTCATCTTTTAAAACTGCATAGATGTCTGGTTTGCGGAAGGAATCTTTTGAAGTCAGGACCTTTATTACTGATTGGTATCTTGAAAAGCGCTTTGCGTCAGGATTGTCTTTCATTTTGAGAAATTTGTTTTTGAGGTGATAAGAAGCCCCTTTTTTGAGGCCAAACTATATGTGATTCAGCCTTGTGTGTCAAACCAAAGTCAACCTTCCTGCCTGAGGTGGGGTTGGGGAGGGTTCTGTAGGTCTCTGGTCTATGGCCTGTAGAAACTGAACCTTGAAGTGGCCTCCGGCTCGTAAATCCTACGGCTCGGAGAGACATCCCGTCTTGACCAGAGTGCGGGCACGGAAGATTAGAGACCGTAAGGCTTGGTTTTAAATGATGATTTAGGTATAAGGAATCAAAAGCCTAAATGCCCTATACTATAGCTTAAAAATGGTTTACAACCTTTTCCGGCAAGGCTATAAAAGTGATGAACAAATTTACACACACTTTGAGCACAAATTTACTCATAAGGTCGTGAGGGAGACTACCGGTAATCTAATATGCGAATTGTACTTGTACATCCGGCCGGATCAAACTGGGTGCCAGGCAAGAAAGATGTGACGGCAACTGCGAACCGGATGGCCCCTTTGGGTCTTCTTTCTATCGCTGCCTATCTTGAACGTGAGGGGCATGAGGTATTTGTCCATGACTGCTTAGGACCCAAGGCGCCGAACAGCAATGTGGCGAATGCCAAATCGATCCTCGCTTATAATCCTGACCTGGTGGGATTTTCTGCGACCACCTCTGGTTTTTTAGACGGATACGATCTCGCAACCCGGATCAAGACGGCCCGCCCTCAAATCAAAACCATTTTTGGGGGGGTTCACGTTTCTGCAATCGGTTCTATGCTCCTGGATCAGTTCAAGGATATCGATTATCTCTGTATGGGTGAGGGAGAAGCCACCTTGGCCGCGCTTGCGTCGGGGGAGGTGCCCGCCCTGATTTCAGGCCTGGTCTGGAGAGATCAGGGCAGAACGGTGGCCAATCCTTTGCGCTCCTATATCCCTGATTTAGACGAACTTCCTTTTCCCTCATATGAAAAGCTGAACGGTTTTCCAACGGGCTATAACCTGCCTCTGTTCAGCTATATCGTATCACCGGGTGCCACCATGGTCACCAGTCGCGGGTGCCCTTATCAGTGTTCATTCTGTGACCGATCGGTCTTCAAGCGGGAGTATCGTTATAACTCGGCAGAGTATGTCTATGAACATATGAGGTACCTGCAAAAACGTTTTGGGGTCCGCCATATCAATATCTATGATGATTTGTTCACGGCCCACCGCAGGCGTATCACCGAGCTTTGTAATCTCTTGGCTGACAAACCTCTTGGCATGCAATTCAACTGCGTGGTACGTGCCGGGCACTGTGATGACGAACTTTTAGAGATGCTAAAAAACGCGGGTTTCCTTCAGCTTTCATTAGGTATTGAAACAGGAGATTCGGAACTGATGAAAACCCACAAACCAGGTGTTCATCTTGATGAGGTACGCGATACTGTCCGGCGTATCCAGGCAAAAGACCTCAGGGCAAAGGGGCTTTTTATGATGGGTCTTCCGGGAGACACACGCGAGTCAATTCAAAAGACAAGCGATTTTGTTATTTCCCTGGGCC
>CAYTAQ010000187.1:0-535 GCA_964435695.1 uncultured Desulfobacterales bacterium
GCCCCAAAAAGGCATCTCCGAAGGAACCCCAATTAAACAATGATGAACCAGGAGAATCAGCATGACAAAAGCAGCCATAATTCGATGCGAAAAGAATTTGGAAACATGCCCCCTAACCAATTGTTTGAAGTGCCTTATTTCAAAAAAAGAGGGGTTTGCCCGCTACCAGAATGAATGTATCCCTGTCGGTATCTTTACCTGCCATTGCCCGGGAGACAATCTGATCAACCAAGCAAAGATTCTCAAAGCCAAAGGTGCCGAGGTCATTCATTTCTGCACCTGTATGTTTTCAAAAAAGACCAACAACGGCTGGATGCTTTCCCATGATAGTTTTTGTGACAAGGTTAATACGCTTATCGATCAGGTACACAAGGCAACAGCGCTTCCGTGTGTGAAGGGTACGGCCCATTTGCCCAAAGATTATTATCCCGAAGTCTGGGGGCAGTTGTAGAACGATACGCAATAAAACAGCGGAGAACACAAAAAGATGCGTCAATAGCCCGAATTATCACGTTTCTTAAGCATCCTTTCCGGT
>CAYTAQ010000187.1:545-7396 GCA_964435695.1 uncultured Desulfobacterales bacterium
CTCCATCAAGAAAATCCGTGCTTTTTAAACGCCCATTGACAAATATTTCTTCGCCGAACATGCCGGTCAACAAAATACCGTTATCTTTTGCTGCCATGCGTGAAACATCCTGCATGACTTTCTCGACATTTCCATTTTTTTCCACGTACACGGTGCTTAAACACATGATGATACCTCCTCAAAATGATGATGCATGAAAACTTTTCTTTTTCCCGGGCCAAAAGGAAACGACATAAATTCCAACACGCGTGCCGATGGATGCGAGAAACAGGCTACAGGGTTCCGGCGCACTTCCGTTTCCACCTTCGCTTTTGGCCTGATCCGTTTCAAAGGTAACTCAGCGCTGATCAGATGCCGTGATAATGGAATACATGACGGATTAAATACCGCAAAGCGACCTGAAGATCGGTGCCCGCAGATTCACAATGGGCTTCATCCACTGCCAAAACTCTGTCCCTTAAACCTCCGGACCATTCCGTACTCTGGAGCATGGTTCCGCCTAAGCCAAGCGCAAAATCGCTTTCATCATTCTGCCCGCACATGATTTTCCAGGCCAAGGCCCATCCTCTCACCGTATTTGCCACATGATATCCACCGCCGCCGGTGGCAAGAACAGGTTTGTCAAAACCCAAAATTCTGCCGATAATTTCAGCATGGACATTGTTGGTAAGTTCAAGATGCGCCAGGGCGTCGCCGGCAAGTGCATCCATGCCCAGCTGCAGCACAAAAATATCCGGTGCATACGCCTTAATCAACGGAATGATGATTTCGCTAAACACCTTTATATAGGCCTCATCACAAATTCCGACAGGCAGGGGAATATTAACATTAAAACCTCTCCCGTCCCCTTCGCCGATTTCATTTTCAAATCCCGTCCAGGGGAAGAGTGTTTTTCCGCTTTCATGCAGAGAAATGACCATTACTTCGTTGCTTGAATAAAAAGCCTCCTGAACACCGTCTCCATGATGCGCATCGATATCCAGATACAAAACGCGTTTCCCCTGTGCTAAAAAACGCATACACGCCAGCACCAGGTCATTGATATAACAGAATCCCGCAGCCTTTTCGGCTTTTGCATGATGAAATCCTCCGGATGGATTGAATACCCTATCGGTTTCACCGGACAATATCAACTCCGCACCGGTGAGGGTGGCACCGCAGGCCCAGGAAGCGTAGTTGAACATATCCTTAAAAATCGGGCAATCGGGTGTTCCAAGTCCCATGCTAAGGATATCGTCTGTCATTTTCCCTTGGGCGGCCTGCTGCAATGCTTCCAGGTATTTTGCCGAATGAAATTTTTTCATCTCCGATATTGTAGCGCGCACGGGCGCGGATTCCTTGCCACAGTTTCCCCCCAGAAGATCCAGTGAAATCAGGAGATCTCGTGTTTGGGAAACCCGTTGCGTCACAAACATGGCATCAGGCGGGTAACTGTACTTTTCAAGCTCTTTTGAATAGATGAATACGGGTTTTTTAGCGTTCGGCATGAAGTTTCCCAGCGCCATCCGCCAGCAACGATTTGAACCGGTCAAGGCTTACCGGATAGGCCTGCATGGGAATGCCCATCCAGTCGCAGTATTCCAAAAATTCTTCCGGTTTTTCAGCCATGTACTGGTCCAGGTATCCCACACCGTCCAAAACAATGGCGCCGCCGGAATGCTTGGGGAAATTTTCATTGGCGATCCCTTTGTCCCAGCCTTTAAACACCTGATGACGAAATTTTACCCAGCCGGGAGTCATCCACCACACCGGCTCTCCGCCCGCCATTTCCTGGGCAATCCGTTTCCGCTCTTCCTCGCTTGCAATCATGTCCATGCACTGGGTGGCCTGTATGCGTGCGACACCGGCCCCCTGCTCTTGGATGATGGTTTGCATCAGACGGGTCGGTTCATCCACATTGACATAGCAAAACTTGCCGCCGTACACGACAAGGACCTTATCCATTATCTCTTTAGCTTTGCCGATCTGACGGATGAGTTGACGTTCCAGCTCCGGGATGTCCTGGTGCAGCCCCGGCGTTGTATATAAAATATGTTTTGTGTCCAGATATCCTTCTTGCTGGAGATAATTCAGTTCCAGACTCATTGTGCCGCAGGCAACAATGGCGATATCGGCAAATGAAACTTCGCTCATGGGGATCCTCCTTTATGTCACCTGGATCTTGCTCGAGTCGGAGGCTTTCATAGGCAAGGCATCTGAGGGTGAAGTCGTAGTATTTTACTTCGAACCCTCAGTAACGCAGCATATGGAAGCCTCCGGCTCGCCCTCCGGGTGAAATTTGATGAGATAAAACAGCATGTTTAACTTTTAACCCATTGAGTGATTGTCTGCATCTCTCAATTTTCTTGTAAAAGCTTACGGATCAATCGTTTCTAATATTCGAATCAAATTTCATGCAAGACTCAGGTGTCAATACTTGACAGCCAGTTCATACCCTGAATGCACAGCCGTGTAAATGTCCATCACGTTTTTGGCGTCGCCGATGACCTCGATTTTCGGCACCTCGTTTTGAATGTCGGTATCCGGACCGGGCACCGATAGCATACCGGATGCCAAAATGACGGAATCAAAGGGCGGCAATTCGAGTTTATCACCGTCTTTTTCCATTTCAACTTTTTCCATATCAAAAGATTTCACGGTCGTATGGGGCATAAGCGTCACATTCGGCATCTGATCGATGCGCATGAGGGTGAGTTTTTTGGTAATCATCTCCATCATGCTGCCGATGGGATCTGTCCGTTTGGTGGCGGTAACTTCAAAACCTTCTTTACCAAGCTTTTCCGCAATTTCAAGCCCGGTCCGGCCGGCACCGATAACCAGAACCCGCGGTCCCTTGACCGGCTTTTCCCCTTTGAAATACTCAATCGAGGTCATGTGATATTGATGCGTCAACCCCGTGATATCGGGTATATTTTGTGTTGCCCCGACAGCCCATACCAGAAGATCCGGCCGCATTTCTCTGACAAGCTCTTTGTCCAGCGTTTTATCAGTAATAACAGCCGCACCTTCCCTGACGCTGTATGCCAGATTGTTCAGACCCTCCTGCATGTTCTTTTTACCCGGGGCCTGCCATGCCAGATTGAACTGACCGCCCAGCGTTGACTCCTTTTCCACCAGGGTTACTTTGTGACCGCGACGGGATAAATATAGCGCCGCGCTCATCCCTGCCGGCCCGCCGCCGACCACAAGCACGTTGAGTGCTTTATCTGTTTGTTTCAACACGGGCTTCCCGATTTCAGGATTCAGGTTACACCCGATGGGCTCACCGTTTTTCACCCGATGGAGACACCCTTGAAGACAATAGCCACACGATGTGACTTCGTCGAACTTTTCATCTTTCCATTTTTCAATGAGATCGGGGTCCGAGATCAGCGGTCTCCCCAGGGCGATAAGATCTGCCAGATCCCCTTGCAGCGCCTGCTTGATCCGCCCGATCCGGCCCATACGACCGGCGGCAATCAACGGAAGATTCGTGTGTTCACGCACCCATGCCAGTGCATCCCACTGGGGCTTTTCAGGAAGGCTGGCATGGTGAAAATACCAGGGCGGGCTGAAACAGGCCGACCCCATGCCAACATGGATGGCGCTGACACCGAGTGTTTCTGCCAATTTCAAAAGCGCCAGCAGGTCTTCCCGGCCGATGCCGAATTCCGGCGACATTTCATTGCCGGAGATGCGCAGTATCAGCGGCATATCACCGGCACCTTCTTTTATGACCGTTAAAACGTCTTCGGCAAATTTCAAACGATTTTCGCCATATGCGTCTGTCCGTCTGTTTATCTTCCTGTTGAGAAACTGTGAGACCAGATAGCCATGGCCGCCCTGGATCTCGATTGCGTCAAAACCCGCGGATACCGCTTTTTCAGCCGCCAATTGGTACCCTCCCACAATCTCCTGAATTTCCGATTCCTCCAACGCTTCGGCATCCTGCCCGGATGCCGGACAGGTAATGACTGAGGGTGCTTTGGGTCTGCTTCCGGATGCTTTGGGGTTTGCAGCCGCACCCGCATGGTTCAGGTGGAGACAGGCCGATCGGTTCTCTTTATGAATCACCTGAACGATTTTTTTTAGTTCATTTACGCTTTCCGGTAGATGAATACAGAGCTGTTTGGGGTGTTCCTTGCCATTGGCTGTTACGGCCACCGGTTCCAGAATTATGATGGCCGGCCCTGATGTTGCGATCTGCCGATAATAGGTTAAATGGGCATCTGTTACATTTCCTGCAGGTGTTCCGAAAGCCGTCTTTATGGGGGGAAAAACAAATCGGTTCGGCAACGTCATGCCATCCAGTGTCATTTCTTCAAACATGTTTAAAAATTTCATAGCCCCTCCTCATTAGAATGAAACCCTTGGCGTATCTTCTCGTCAACCGATCAATAACAAGCAATATGGGTGCCAGAAAAGCAAATCGACCCAGAGGGCCTATCCCAAAGGGCCGATTTACGGCTAAAGAGGATTATATGCATTAACTGGAGGTAATGCCAAGCAAATCACTCTGCCTAAAAATAAAGCAAATTATATGCCAGGGAAGTTCAGTGGCATGCTGGAATACTGGAATGTTACATTACATTTGGATATTAAACCGTTTGATTTGGTTCCAGACGCTCGTTCTTGATATGCCGAGAATTCTCGCCGCCTCGGATTGGTTGCCGTTGGACTGGCGCAGGGCATCGATAAGCCTCTGTTTTTTAACCTTCTCCAAACCTTCAGAGGGAAAAAATTCGATGTCGGCAGACGCCCGCTTCTTGATAATTTCCAGCGGCAGGTGCTGCGGCAGAATGGCAGGGCCATTGCATGACACAAAAGCATATTCAAATGCGCTCTTGAGTTCCCGCACATTACCCGGCCATAAATGCTGAATCAGACATCCAAGCGCTTCTGCGGATATCTCCTTTATGGCTTTTCCGCTTTTTACCTGCAGATGCCGGAAAAAGCTTTCCGCCAGAATCGGTATGTCGCCGATTCTCTCCCTCAGCGGCGGCACGTGAATCGGAATCACGTTGATCCGATAGTAGAAATCTTCCCGAAATGAACCCTGTTTCACCAGCTGCTTCAGATCCTGATTGGTGGCCGAAATAATGCGGACATCGGTGTGAATGGGCCGGTTGTCCCCTACCCGTTCCACTACTTTTTCTTCCAAAACCCTGAGCAGTTTTACCTGGGTGGAAAGCGGCAAATCACCGATTTCGTCTAAAAAAATATCACCTCCTCTGGCCGCCTCGAACCTTCCTTCGCGCATTTTATGGGCACCGGTGAAGGCCCCTTTGACATGACCGAATAATTCGCTTTCGAGAAGGGATTCATTCAGTGCGGCACAATTCACCTTGATATATGGCCTGTCTTTGCGGACACCGGTCTCATGAATGGCTTTTGCCACCAGCTCCTTGCCGGTACCGCTTTCCCCGTAAATAATGGCCGGCGCCCCGGACATGGCTGCATTCGAGATAAGATCAAATACCCGCTGCATGCCCGCGGAGGATCCGATCATACCGCGGAATCGATCCTCTTCCTTAAGAACTCTCTTGTACTGTTCGATCTGAATCTCCTTATCGATCAAATCGGTAATGTCTGTAAGGGTTTCAACGGCACCGGTGACATTTCCATCATCATCCTCCAGAACCGACGCGTTTTTAACGACGTTCACCGTTCTGCCATCCTTTCGTTTCAGGGTGCATTTCTGCTTTCTCAGTTTACCCCGCTCAAACATGACGCACCAGTGGCAACTGCCGCCTTCCCGCATCAGATCGCATGTGCTGCAGTCCAATATGGAACAGAGTTGCCCGATCACTTCTTCCCGCTCATACCCGGTGATGGTTTCAAATGCGCTGTTAATCGATATGATCCTTCCTTCCGTGTTGACGATCATCACAGCATCCTGGATGGTATCCACCACGGTTTTCCAGTAATTGTTCAACTCCTGTTCAAACACAAGTGCCTCCTGTTCAGTAATTGGACATATGACCTGTTTAAAAACTTAACACATCTTTCCCGGGTTGACAAGCAGGCAGTGGCGATGCGGCAAATTTCCTCAACGTCTGATGCACTGTTCTGTTTTAACCCTTCCTTATTATTAAGATTAGAGCGTTTGTCAGAAAAACGTTCTGATATCGGCTGTTTTCTGAATAGATTTTGCCATAACAAAATCTAAACATAGCGGTTGTCATAACAATAAAATTGCTATGCAGAACCCTAGTCGATGGTTCGCAACCCAAACCAAATGGAACATAATTATGACAACCGGTATACCCATATCTCGATCTCGACAAAAAAATAATGGCATTGGAATTGCAAAAGGGGAGTATCGCAAAGAAAGGGCAATGGGAAACACAGGCAATGGTAAGTCTTGACCTTAGAAATTTAATCACTCCGTTTTGCCTTTTAAAAGCGAGCAATGCGTTTCGGTCGCTCGAGAAAGGTGATGCAATGGAGATTCTGTACAATGACCCGGAAAGTCTCATGAATCTGATGCGGATTATTCCTTCCGGTTCATGCGAACTCATATTGGTTAAAAATTTAGAAGGACCGGAGTCGGGTTTGAAGGCCCAACTTAGAAAAATCAACCCCTAACCATCATTACAGAAAAGTTTTTCAGTCACGTGTCAAACCTATTTTAAAATTGTTCCGCTGGATGTGGATAACAGCGGCAATTCGCTTCGGGCCTTTATTTTTCTCTGCCAGTACAGCGGAACCGTCGACGGAAAAGAATACGGATTCCGGAAGTGCTATGCCCGTGCTTGTTCCGATCATCAGTATCCCAATATTTACCAGGCTGTCATGACGGCAAAGCCATATGTGCAAGCAGACTATCATACGCTGGAGCAGTCGGGAATCATTCTAGAAAAAAGAAGGTT
>CAYTAQ010000188.1:0-7308 GCA_964435695.1 uncultured Desulfobacterales bacterium
CGGGCATACACCTGAAACCAGGAGGACAGCACCGGCACCTTATGAAAATCGAATATTGTATCCCGATCCGCCGTATAGGCCACGTCGGGCATGAGATCGATTTCCCCTTTTTCCAGGCGGTCCAATCCCTCCCCCCAGGACCCGGGCACATAGTTCAGCTTCCATCCTTCGCTTTGCGCAATATACTCGATGATATCAATAAAAACGCCCGCAGGTTTGCCGGCTTCCGAAATAAAGATTTTGGGTGCATTTTCGTAGACACCGACGGTCACAATTCTATCAACGGCTTGTGCAGGCGGGGTCATCAAGCATACGAAAACCAAGAAGATGATGGGCAGGTTTAATAATAATCCTCCATGGCAATTTGTGATCCTAATGCTTATCATCACCCGGCTCCTTTTGGATGGGGTTCGTAGAGAGAGCGTGATGGTGCTTCCTCCTGAGCACGTGGGCACTCGTCAGGGCTAATAGATCTCCAGATTGGGCAGCTACACGTCACTGCCACCTACGCCATACCCATAGCCGATTAAATTGAGTTACAATTACTTGAATTATAGTTAAAAATACTCGAACTCATGAATAGTAAAGCTATTGTGAACCGAACAAAATAAATAGAATGAATTATGAATCCGGCGAATCGAGGAGAGTTAGTTGGTCGAAATAAATGCAGGGTTGATTCATAATTAGTCCACGATATCAGAGAATTTTAAAAACCACAAGATATGAAAAAGCAGATCCCAATAGAAGCCACAAAGACGCCAATCCACTGACTTATTACGAGCGATATTTGTGCGTCACAGCAGTGATGCGGGAACATGGCCTGACATCGGATGATTATGCTGTTGTCCCCTTTCCTATTAACCTGCCGGAGCTGTATAAGTATTACGCCCCATCGGATGCCGTGTATTTTGTCGCTATTTATGACGACTGGGGAAGACACAAACTTAAAAAATTCAAATCCCTTGGATTGAAGACCCACGTACTGTGGGAAGTTCCTCCTGAAGAAAAGGGCATCAGCGCCTCCCATATTCGCAAAGCAATGATCGCGGACACCCCGTGGGAGCATCTGGTTCCAGCTTGTGTGGCCACGCTGATGCATCAGTGGGGGATACCGGAGCGGTTGAAAAATATGAGTAAATGAAGGCACAGAGGCACATAGAGACATAGTTGCAAAGTGACAAAATAACTGAGCAACAAAAGGCGCCTTTTATGGATGGACAATAAAAAATAGCCATACTTGCATCATACCAAGAATATCAAATTTTGCTTTGTTTTGGTATTCTTAAGCGAATTAAATTTTAAATATTCGGCTATCGGATAATTAATCACAAATAAACAAGACAGTTGGGTATTCTCTTGGAATACGAAAAAGATTGAGGCCGCGTTAACGGACCCCTGATATTTGTCTCCATTCAAAAACACAAAACCCCACCTCTCCATGCTTTGAGAAATGGGGTCTCTATTTTCGGCCAATGTCACCCTATCGGCTCAGGGTTAACAAAAATGTTGCTGATTTATGGATGAAAATACCCAAAAAGGACATCCTTCAAGACAATTATATCCGAAATACAGGCAGGAATTCAATTTGGAATAGGGGCGCAAGAATAGACTCGTCCCTAACCACCAGAGCGAATTCTTCGAACCTGCGAACAATCCGACTCGTATATCCCTCGTCCGGGACGGCCCTCTGCAAACCTGAAGTGTCAACGCTGAGTTTACAAGGTGTCATAATTCCTTGACATATTTTCTGACACGATCCCCTGAAGGCATTCCTGTTTCTATCCATAATCTAAATCATTTCGGGTAAATACCTCACCATTCCGCTTCCCTTCTCATTTGGAATGGAAATTGCTTATTCAATTTGGCGACGGTAGTGATGATCAGTGATCGTCCCAAGGCTACCGATATGGGCAATACAATTTGATTCCAAAAATGAGGAGGAGACATGAAAAATAGATCTTTTGTGACATTGGTGGTTCTTTTGACGATTTCTGTGTTTTTCTTAGCTTCGTTTCCTGTCCATGCCAAGCAAAAGGCGATGAAGCTCAGGCTTTCCGTTATGTGGCCACCCCAGCACTTTTGGACGAAGACGCTCGATCAATGGGGCAAGGATGTTGAGAAGGCGACTGAGGGAAGGATAACCGTAACGGTATTTGCGGCCAGTACGCTTTCATCTCCCATGCAGGTCTATGACAACACCGCAAAAGGCGTGGTGGATGTCGGCTCCAGCCTGCTCGCCTATTCACCCGGCAGGCTCCCGCTTTCCGAAGTTTTGCAGCAGCCCTTGGGATATAAGAGTGGGTATCAGGCAACCACACTGGCCAATGCCTATTACAAGAAATTCAGGCCGAAAGAGTTCGATGACGTACACGTTCTATTTCTCCACGGGGCAGCCCCTGGTTTCATTTTTACAAAGAACCCGGCTAAATCGGTGGCCGATTTAAAAGGACTCAGGATAAAAGCCAATGCAGAAAATGTAGACATCGTGAAGAATCTCGGCGCGTCCCCTGTCACCATGCCGGTGACGGAAACCTACGATTCCCTTTCGAGGGGTGTGGTGGACGGATGCCTTTTCCCGTTGGAAGCATTACAGGGATTCAAGATCGGCGAGGTTGTCAAAACCGTCCTTGAAGACTACCCCATGTCGTATATGACATCGTTGTATACGATTATGAACAAGGCGAAGTGGAATGCTATATCTCCGGCCGATCAGAAGGCGATAGAAAAGATCAACGAGGAATATGCCGAGAAATTCGGCAAGGGGTGGGTTGAGCTGGATGCTAAAGCCATGGAGTTCGCCAAAGGAAAGGGCGTTACCTTCGTAAAAGTCTCCAAGGAAGATGAGGCATTCACCGCTGAAAAGATGAAACCCATCCTGGATAACTACGTCAAGATGGCGAAATCCAAGGGGCTCCCCGGCGATGAAGCGTTGAAATTCTGCCAGGACTTCTTAAAGAACAATCCGTAAGAGGATGAGCGGCAAAGAGGGCCGTGATCACACAGCCCTCTTTGTTTTTGGCTGAGTTTGGTTTGATTTTTTTCCACATTTGGAGGCAGGCAATGAAGCGTTTCATGGCAGGGATTGTCAGTATTGATAAGTCATTATACGTTATCGCCGGTTGTGTACTCGGGTTTATGATCCTATTAACCTTCTTGGATGTCATCCTGAGGAACCTGGGCCACCCTATTACCGGATCAATGGAGTTGATACAATATGGGGGATCGATTGTATTCGGGTTCTCGATTCCTTATGGTACATTGCTCGGGGCCCAGATCATCGTCGATATCATAACAGGAAAGCTCAGCCCCCGGAAAAAACGAACGGTAAGCATTATTACGAGGTGTGTCGGCATCAGCATATTCTTGTTTGTTGCCTATAATTTTTTTCTTTACGGGATTGACGTGCAGAAAACAGGCGAGCGTACGGCCAGTTTCAAGATCCCCTATTACCCATTCGCTTTTGCTCTTTCGCTCAGTTTTCTCTTTCAGAGCGTCACTATATTTCGCGACCTGGTAAAAACGGTGAAGGGTGGAGACCATGAGTGATGTCGCGGTTGGAATTTATGGAATTATACTTCTGCTGGCGCTTTTTTTGACAGGTCTTGAAATGGCTTATTGCATGATACTGGTCGGATTTCTCGGATTTACTTTTCTAATGTCTTTTCCGGCCGCCGCCAGTCTCGTTATTAAGGATTTCTTCGATAATTTCACAACCTACAGTTACACGGTGATCCCCCTATTTATTGTAATGGGGGAGTTTGCGTCAAATTCGAATATCGCCAAAAGACTCTACCTGGGGGCGCACAGGTGGTTTGGTCACATACCGGGCGGACTTGCAATGACGACCGTGGTGGGCGCGACAGCCTTTAAGTCCATGTGCGGATCAAGCCTTGCCACAGTAGGCACCTTTTCAAACCTTGCAATGCCGGAGATGGACCGCTACGGATATAGAAAGGAACTTTCTGCAGGGACGATTGCATCTGTCAGTACCCTGGGCATGATTCTGCCTCCCTGCACTGTGCTGATTATCTATGGACTTCAGGTAGAGCAGTCTATTGGCAGATTATTCCTTGCAGGCATTATGCCCGCGCTGATGATAGCACTTCTTTTTATGGCGGTCATAGCCGGATGGGTAACCTTGAAACCTGAGATTGCTCCCAGGGCTGAAAAGGCAAGTTGGAGGGAAAGATTCGCTGTCATCCCTGACGCACTGGTTGTTGCCATCATTTTCGGCGTCGTCATCGGTGGCATGATCACAGGTTTTTTCAGCCCCACAGAGTCAGGTACAATCGGTACGGTTGCAATTTTTCTCCTGGCTCTTGTCCGGGGAGAAGTCAATTCAGCCATGATCGCCACGTCTTTCAAGGGCGCATTGAAAACCTCTATCATGACCCTTATGCTTATTACCGGATCAGCTATCTTTGGACATTTCCTTGCCATAACGGAGATCCCGATGATTGCGGCAAAGTGGGCCGGATCGCTTCCCCTCCCGGGCTTTTTTATCATGGTCTTGATTTTGGTCATCTACTTGATCGGCGGTTCAATCATGGATGACCTGGCATTCATGGTGCTTGCCACCCCGATCTTCTTCCCGACGGCAATCCAACTTGGATACGATCCGATATGGTTCGGCATCCTGATTTGCGTGACCCTTATGATCGGCGGTCTGATTCCGCCGGTAGCGATTTATGTCTTTATATTAGGGAATATAACAGGAATTCCTTTCCGAACGATCTACAAGGGGGTCATTCCTTTCCTCTCAGCCCTTGTCGTGGCTGTAATCATTCTGTTTGTTTTCCCGCAAATTGCACTCTGGCTGCCCAATATAATGATGGGCAAGGGATAAAAGTGCGCGTTCCGATTTGTTTCCTGTGTAGCCGAATTTGCAAAAGAAGCGCATCCTTTGATCAACATCACGTGGGGATAAGGTGGGCTATAAGTTCACAAATTGATACGTTTATATCCTTAAAACTGTAAATATGTGCAACGTCCCCAAACGTCCCACGAAGGGATAGTTGCCCACGAAAGATTCTTGACACTACCATTATTTGTATTTATTTCTTAGCTCTTTCTTTAATGTCTTGCCAGCAGCATTCTTTGGCAGGAAATCAACAAAATCAATGGTTTTTGGTATCTTGTACTTTGCCAAATAATCTTTACAAAAATCGATGATTTCTTCCTTTGAAGCCGTTGAATTTTCTTTAAGTATTATCAGGGCGTGAACCTTTTCGACCCAATAATCATCCGGGATACCAAAGACCGCCGCCTCAGCAATTGCAGGGTGCTTATATAGAATTTCCTCTACTTCCCTCGGATAAACATTCTCTCCACCGCTTATTATTACATCCTTTTTTCTATCAGCAATATAGATATATCCTTTCTCGTCATAGTATCCCATATCTCCGGTATGCAGCCATCCATTCACAAGAGTTTCTTCTGTATCGATGGGTTTGTTCCAATATTCCTTCATTGTGTGCTTGCTCTTTACTATAATTTCCCCAATCTCTCCCTTTTTAAGATCCTCGCCTGTCTTATTGACAATCCTGACCTGAACGCCGATATGTGGGCGTCCTGCTGATAAAAGTATCTTCTTCTCTTCTTCGCTTTTCCCGATTACATTGCATTCTTCTTTCGTAAGATGGGTTATTGCAGGGCCGCTTTCGCTTTGGCCAAATCCTTCAGTAATCTTAGGACCGAATTTTTTAATAACCCTCCCCATTATTTCAGTCGGCATGGGGGAACCCCCATAATGCCATTCCTTCATGGACGATATGTCATAAGTATCAAATTCCGGTAGATTCAACATAGATGCAAATTGTGTCGGAACGATCATCGCGTGAGTGATTTTCTCTTTTTCTATTATTTTGAGTGTTTCTGAAGGATTGAAATTTTTTTGGATCACATTGCATAGGCCTACCAGCATCATGGTCCTGAACCATGTATTACCAGCAACATGAAACATTGGAGTAATCTGCAGATGCTTGTCTTCTGATTCAAAATCATGGACTCTGGCAAAGGTTATGGCATCATCCATGAGCCTTTTTTGATCGTACAAAGCTCCCCTTGGCACACCGGTTGTCCCGCTGGTATATATAATATAAATTAGGTCATCCTCATTTATCCGCACGTTCGGTTCCCTATCAGATTCTGAAGCGATGTATTCTTCCAGGGGTATCGTGTTGGGAGCTGAACCCTCCAGCAGGATTATGTCCTCTACTTTCTGAAAACGTTTGCGTTCCAAATCAATCAGTTCCGCGAACTCAGGGCCAATAAATAGGATACGTGTTTCCGAATAATTTATTATATATTCAAGCTCATTGGCGGTAAGACGGGTGTTAAATGGAGATCCGATATACCCCCCCTTCATCACGGCGCCGTTTACATCACAAAACTGGGAACAGTTTAAGGAAAGGATGCCCACAGTTTCACCTTTCTTTATGCCCGAATTTTGCAGAGCATGAATGAGCTTGTTAACTCTTAGATTATATTCAGAAAATGTTGTCCTTATATTTTTATAAACGTAGGCTTCTTTATCTGGATAGAGTAAAGCATTCCTGTATATGATGTCAGCAAATGTTCCAATATTGTATCGAGATAATTCTCTTAGATCTAAACCTTTCATGTTAATAATCTCACTCCTAAGTATGATTTTTTTTATACTAAATACTCACGGCTTTTTCAAGCCACCACAATGCATAAACATGCATTACTAGCTAACACGCTGTTATTTTGATATTAAATTTCAGTGATGGGCCAAGCAATTTCACAGGCTTTTGCGTGCAGATATCATCGCTAGTACTTCCTAACGTAAGCGATTTATCATAAAAAAAAGTCCTACATCTGAAGGTAATATGCTATAATAATTGTTAAAATCCACCACTCTCCTTGATAGCTCGGTCATGTAAGATGGTAGGCATCCGGCTTCAGAAAACAGGCCTTGTGGATTTCCGAGACGCCTGACGTATAGCCTCCAAAGAGAACGTTCTCCATACTCCCTCCTTTTGTTAGATCATGATTTATAGAAAATATGATTGGCATTGATAACCTCCAGGTGATCTAACGCTCCCCATAACCGGCGGGCAATGGAACGTAGCGGAATTGCCAGTCCGTGTTGATGCGGATGATACTAGGTGGAAAGCTGTTGCCCCAGGCTGGGAATCAGGGTCCGCAACTGTTACTGGTTGACCGCCGCCATCTCTTCAGGCGAGTATCGATCCCCGAGCACCTGATCGGCCAATTCATTGAGCGTAGCTCGATTCTCCTCTGTGAGGCGACAGTCAAGTGCCCCCAGGTTGGTCTGGAGATTGG
>CAYTAQ010000189.1:0-7297 GCA_964435695.1 uncultured Desulfobacterales bacterium
CAGCTTGAATATTGATTCATTCAAGGAGGGTTGTAAAAGTTTCTTTTGCCAGGATGCGATATTGTCTCCCCAGGTCTTAAATAAACAATCCATGATGCCGTTGATAGTCTTGGGCTTGAGGCTTCCGATTTTGTTGATGTCAGGATGACTCACAATGTAATCATAATCCATGGCTTCAAAGCTATAAATCTGAACCCAGGTATCATCCCTGAAAAAATCCTTCTTGGCGGGGATATAGAAAAGGCTCCTGTGTCTATCCTCAATACAGCCTGGGGTTTTCGGTTTATCATGTTGCTGAGAAGTGGTCTTTACGAAAAGGAAGGGTTCGCCTTGACTTGGGGAGTTCAATATGACGAGGAGCTTTTCGTCTGTTGCCCCTGTTACATAAATGAATTTCTTATTGAAAAGAATATCTCCTTTTACGATCACCTACTTCGTCCCAAATACACGATGCATTTCGGATATCTCTTCCATCCTCTCCTTTGCTTCATCATATGGCAAGCTGTCTTTCATGTTGTCGATGGCAAGTATATAATCGATTTTTGCAAAAGCCCCTTTTTCTTTGAGGGTTCTGTGCCATGGTTCATTCTTAAGATGGGTCGCTTCGATCATGTCATCGGCGTTTGCATCGCGGAACATGAAGGAGATCTCTTCCAGAAGCCTCTTTTCCTTTTCACTATAATACTCATCATCGAACGGTTTCTTAGGCTTGATCTCCTGAAAACCGCCCTCGTGGCTTATAATTTTGATTGATTCGTTCAGGTCAGGCTTCATGCTGTCGAATTCTTCAAAAAGGTCTTTGGGAACCGGACCCATTTCCCATGCAAAATATTCAAGACCGGTGACAGATTTGCCGGTCTGTTTGAAATGCCTGAAGTCTAAGAAAAAAAGAAGCTTCAGGAGCTTCGTCTTGCCGCAGTATCTGGTGTTCTCTGCGAAGTAAACGATCGCATTTATCAACTTTTCCCTATAATGGGTAATAATCATGGGTTGCCTTTCTGAGAATAAAATTTGATATCACTCCGTATTTATATGATGTTTCTAAAATTAGATGTATATGAATCAACCTATTTTAAATATATTAACATAAACAAGATCAAAATGTCAAATAATTGATTAAAGAACTTAGTCGTTACTGCCAACTCAGAGCTGTTCCTTGACTATGTTTTTTCAACCAATCCCAATTCTCTCCCAAGGGCCATTTAACCTGGGCGACAATAGTCAATCCCTAGCCCAGCACCTTTTCGATGGCCCTCTCCCTGAACTGCACCTGGCGATGCCAAACTACCTCCCAGTCTCTTCCAGTTTTTTCCTCCAATCCGCCGCCTCCCCCCTTCGTCCCTTGTTCATCACATGGTATATGCGTCCGGGGACTGTTGTATCTTTACGTGCCTGGTCACAAGCCTCTGCTGTTATTCCAGAGAGAAACAGTCAACAGCAGACCCCCCATCCTATTAATGGATGACCCCATTTACATTTTTTTGGAACGATAAAAAATCAGGTTTTTTCAAGTACCCTTTTGATGATTTTCATGTGCTTGTCTTTAATTCTCTTTCTTTCTGATGAAATAAAATCCTTATCGATTTCTGAGACTACACAATTGATAGGGTTTTCTGCAACATCACCTGCGATAATCATTTCTCCTGTACCGAGCCTGGCAATATTTGTATTCTTCACCGAATCTGGCAAGGAAGCCGAGTCGAATATGTGCCTTTTGTCTTCAGAATTCTGAATTCTGAAAATGAAGATATTGCCACATTGAGATAAAGCGGTAGGATCAACCCAACGTGGCCGTTGAGATATTAAACATAGCGTGAAACCATACTTTCTTCCCTCTCTCGCAATCCTTAAAATCTCTTCTTTACAAAAGGACTTATAAACACTGGGAACATAATTGTGCGCTTCATCGATAAATAAAACAACTTTTGATTTCAATCTCTTGGACTTACCAGCTTCCAATAGTTGTGCCAAGAAAAGCTTCATTGCTATCTGTCTTTCAGTTAAATCATCTTGCCTACTTAAATCTATTATCAGTCCATTGGACAAGTTACTAATAATGTCTAGGTCATCCGTTTTTTTGATTTTAAGATTAAACCTTCTCATTTTACTAAAAACATCATATGGCACATTTATTTGCTCATTTGGATGCTGCTTGTTATTTCTTAAAAAATACTCCTCTAGTTTATGTGCTAATTGCCTTGTAGAACTGATCCGTAATTGGCTGAATTCCTCAATTAACTTTCCACTATCCCATTCTTTAAAAAGATTTTTCTGCGCTTGCCCTCCTATGCCCACTTTTACCCCAATCTCAGTTCGACTTCTAAGCCACTTATTTAATTCGCTTTCTTGCTTGTAATTTATGTCATAAATCTCATTAAGCAACCATAAGTATCTCTCATTGAGGAGTGGAAAATGATGCTCTCCGATAGCTAGTACTCCAAATATTAATGCCAAATCGCTATGCTGAGTAGCAATAGTGTAATCTACTGAATATTCGCCCGACGTGTCGAATATAATGGGAATTGGAATCATCGCGGGCAGTTCTGCGTATTGTCTCTGTTTTAATAATTCTAAAGCAATTTTTGCCGCTAAGTACGATTTCCCTGACCCCGTTTGCCCAACTATTGAAATATGCGTCCTTACTAATTTGTTATAAGATAATTTTAGAGCCAATTTGTAACCTGATAGGTTTCCAATATCCACACCTGATTCTTTAAGATCCAAAGCAAGTCGAATATCAGCTTCTTTAGCTTTGAATACATTCGATCCTGGTAGTGGTGGGAATGAAACCTCAGTTCGTATTCCATTATCAATTAAAGCGAAAATATTAACTTTTGAAACATACAACCCTCTATCACTAACACTTTCATCTTTGTCGCTTACATATCTTATATCCGTTGGTCTTTCGAAATAAGGGTTTAGAGATTCTTTCTCCGTGATCTCACCAATGATTTTTGTACCACTTGATATGTGATCAGTTCTCACTTCCACGAATTTTGCATCAAAACATTTCTTCGAAGCAAATTGAAAACTGTCTGTCCTTGCTTTATCCAAAACCTTCCCAATTATATCGGTCATAATTTAAACTTTACGTCCTCTAAGTTTTTCCCTAATGTAATCATTCTGTTTCTCTAAGAACTCTTTAAGCATACCAAACCCCATAGGCATCAATTTACGGGGTTCTGTTTTTTTCCTCTCAGTTTCAGTATCTGCTGAGTTGGAAAATATTTGCTCAATTTCTCCTTTTTTGCCCTCAAATGAATCCCTTCTTAATCCTTGAGAAAAAATGTCAAATCTCATGGGAGAATATTCACCCCCCCCTTCCTCTATGGGAAAAGGTCTGTGAAAATAAGTTTGAATCAAAGAATCTTCTGAATCACCTGGGTACGGCCCAAAAAAGTCTGGATTGTTGGAAGACATAAGCCTGTTGATATCAAAATGTAATTTACTTGTTTGATTGCTCATGGCTATCGTCATTAAACTAGGCGGGTCAAAAGTTAAGAAGCAAACAACTATATTATCCAAATTCAGTTGCAATGAAGCCAATCTACCAAGCATTTTATCAGAAGCTGACTTTTCAATAAAAAAAACCATTTTTTGTGTGCCTTTTGTTTTGTGAATTTCTCGCATTATAACTTGGCAGCACAAGTCAGCCGTTATCCTTTCACAGCACTGTGCGGCAAAATTCTTTAACTCCTTAAAAGCTTTACTTGCCGACGATAATTTGTGTTTATGAATATTATTGCCTATATAGTTTCTTAATACCGCTATAGGAGTTCCTGATTTATAAAGAGAAAAAGGGGATTCACTATTATAAGATTCTATTGACGGTGGTTCAGTTAAATCGTTTCTGCCTTTTGATTTTTTATTGTATGCAACAATTGTAGTAAAGTTATATCGGAAATCATCAGATTTTGATAATACTATCAGGTCTTCATCTTCAAGCATATAATTTTTATGCCTTATATTGACAATTGTTATATCTTCTCCCATTTACGCAATCTCCGATATTGAATTTTCATTCGATAGCTTTTTAAACAAATTAAGACTATATTTATAATGGCTATTGTCGGTATCATCCGATAGGGGATACATATAAACAGAAATATTTTCGTCTTTGTTATCTTTGTCATTTAATTTTGAATCGTGAATGGTCATAACAGCCTTGTCATTAGTGTTCCATGTACTGTGATCATTCTCGGGCACAAGTATGCACTCGGAAAAAGATTTGGTTCCATCACTTCGCTCTCTTTCATTCCTGCTTTCTGCAGAAGAAAGAAAGCGTGACGGCTTAATAACTGCGACGATGGCATTTGAAGGCATACGAAACATGACATCCCTTGCTATTTCTTGAATTTTCTCTTTTTTACCTTTTAATCTTTTGTGTGTCACTTTTTGTTCCAACCTTTTTAAATCCCCTTCACCTTGTATCTTATTGATAGTCTCAAAACCTTTTGTAATATTTTGAAGAAAATCTGAACTTAGGACATTTGTGTACTTGTTGGCAGTGATTTTATCAAACATAAATCCAACGACCTCAAGCTCAAAGTTTTTATTCTTTCTTGTTTTAGTCAGTTCGTTGAATATGGCTTTTAAATCTGTTATACAATAGGAAATCTTATAATCGCCTAAGTCAGGAAAATCATAATCGCTGAGTTTCATTTTATCAATTATTCTGTTATTATCCAGTTTTATTAAATGAACGA
The DNA here is from genome assembly GCA_964435695.1 of uncultured Desulfobacterales bacterium. Classification (GTDB taxonomy): domain Bacteria; phylum Desulfobacterota; class Desulfobacteria; order Desulfobacterales; family B30-G6; genus CAYTAQ01. Next base: position 4,707 of record CAYTAQ010000189.1, read on the forward strand.
AATAAGTTTTTATGATGAGTTTTACAATACCTTCTAAAACAACTATTCCTGGTTGTAGGTACAAACTTCTGTAGAGACGTTGCCGTTCCCTAAGTAAACCAACAGCGGCCATAGCAGATACTCCCGAGAATGAAAGATATTTTTCTGGCGTGATAGAGAGACCATTCACAATATCTTTAAGAAATTGAACAGGCTCAAGAGATGTTTTTCTCCCTGTAGAATAAGTATCCCTGAATACATAATCAATCTTATCGGCGTCTATTGAACTGTTGATGATTGCGTCTAAGTATCCCACTCCAAAGTGTCCATTTACGAGTTTTATTATATCCGTTACACAATATCCTGTTTCTTCCAATTGGGTTTTCAGGTTTTGACCGTTATCGTTAAACAATTCTTCAATTTCTTTATCAGTCTGGAATACATGTGAGTAATGATCTTTATATCCTGCCGGTTTCCAATTTAATTCATTAAAGACATCTTCTATCAGATGCGAGAATGGCAGGTGTCCTATATCGTGTAGCAATGCTGCAAGCCTTAGGAATTGTTTTTCATAGCGATTTTCCTCTAAACATGCATGTTTAATAGCATTATCGTACAAATACGATCCTACTTTCATAGCTCCAATCGAGTGTTGAAACCTTGTATGATATCTCTTAGCTTTGGACGGTTGTATTCCCATCCAGTATGATTTTAAACCCAATTGGGCAAATTTATCAATTCTTTTATCCTTTAGCTTTATCCTTACATTATTTTCTAATTGTGAATATTCTAGGTTTACTGATCGTTTAAGACGTGTATCTTTTGCCATATCATACCAATATTCATCATCAGTATATCCATTTGTGTTTTCCACAGTATTGCTTATCTGCGCCTCTTTTGTTGACAGCTTTCCAGTCAAATCTATCATAAATTGATCTGCACTTACGCCTAATGCCATGCCATTATGAGCCTTTGTATCTATCAGTTCTTTTATGATATATGTGGGCCTTCGATTCCTGTTACCCTCTATATAATCTTTCCCTTCTGGATAGTGATCAACCACTAACAGAGGAATTTCTCTTTCAGTCAACAAGTCTCCAAGAAAAGCAACGATTAGCGGATCCCACTCACCACTTGTGCCGACAACAGTGACAGATCCAACCCTAAATGCGAGATATTTCCATACGATTTCTAACATATCTATCATGTCTCTTTCCTTTTCGTAAGAGCCCGGAAATGATAAAAAAGAGACACCAATATGTCCGCAATATGGACATTTAAGAAAATGATCCGATTCTAACTTTTTCTTTTTGTCAGCATTCTTTTCACTTGCCGGATAAGAAGCAATGGGTGCCCATAGTGAATGTCTCTTGTCTTTGTTGGGGCAATAAAATTCTTTAGCATCACACTCTACATATAAAATATCACCTCTAATCTGAATCTCCAAATATTCTTTTACTGTATTGTCTGTGTTAAGCGGCCTTAAAAAGAAACTTTCACATTCCTCCTTTATTGGTAACGAGAAGGCTTTTTCCTGTTCGCCTTTTTCTTCTTTTCTGTTGATTTCAAATTCTCTTATCAACAATCCGTCAAAATTTAATGTGATATTGACTGCATCAAAACTTTCGTACAAATTTGCAAGCGCTTTGTGAAAAGGAGTTGGGTTCGCATTTAAGATTGCAGGTAATAACCATTCCCTATTAAGTGATTTCCATTTTTCCCTTAAGTCCTCTCTTTCTTGAAAAGCATTTAAGAGCCTTGCTACAGTGCTTCTGTCTTTTTGGTCATTTTCATGAAGTTTCTTCAATGTTTCTAAAAGTTTCTTTATTTCAGGAAAATATCTCTCATCATTATTATCTTCATTAAAAGCTTCTTTAAGTTTAGCAACGATGTCATACATATCTGGAATGCTATTTTTGTCGTCTTTAGAAACGCCCAATCCCGTTATAAAAAGCGGGATGAGTCCTTTTCGGTGCTTTTCTTTTACAAATCCTGCCCACCTATTAATAACTTCATCATATTTATCGGTAGCATTTTGATAAATAATTTTATCCGTTATCCCGTGAAAAACATGATCTGCCATCTTATTTACACCTCCGTTCGCAATTATGAGGCTCACTCCAATCTGTGCCAGCAACCTTTAAGCCATTTTTTGAGATGGGGACAATTCCATAAGAAAGGAAGAAAGTGATCAAACATGCCTAACAGTTCTCACCGGTCAACAGAATAACAAATGGCCGGTTGTGTAAGCCCTATTAGTTCTGTCATGCTTGTCATAATCTCCCCAAGCTCGCTGACACATAAATAACAGATTATTTCTAAATATCTTTCGACGCTCTATCTCCAGGAGCATTATGTGATGTAATACTCCAGGTGCATCTAATCGCGATAATCCAGTCATAAAGGAAACTGAGCCCGTTATTGAATACCTGTCAAGTTTCTTAGTTTCCTCTGGACCTCCCCCCCTACGCATGGCTATTGTCTTACTCGTTCACGGTAATTGGCCAGTCAAAAGCTGTCCCTCTTTTTTTATTCCGCTATTTCAACATATTGTCCTGTAAATAGCAGGCTCCAAAACTACATTATCTATTTTTCTCAGGATGTGCAACCCT
>CAYTAQ010000190.1:0-7291 GCA_964435695.1 uncultured Desulfobacterales bacterium
CTTTGCGTTTTTGCGCCTTTGCGTGAGGCATCTTCGGTTACGGCCTCCCTTTTTGACCCTTCCTCATTTTTCTGGCATTTTCTTTCCATCCCTTCTTCTTTTTCCCTTTTGCCTTCCTGTAAGGGTCAGGGTCCCTTGAAGGATCTAAGAAAAAAGTGCCTGGTGAGGGAGCCGGAGGCCCTTTTACGGGCGTCTCCTTCTCTTTACCCTTTTCCTTCCGCCGTTCAAGCAGATCTTTGGGTAGAGGAGGCCCTGCAATAAATTCAGCCGGGATTTCGGGGCTCAGAAAAAGGTCCCCGAACGAAAAGAATAAGACCCTCTTTTCTTTAGCTGCCTCAGATAGAATCTCCAATAACACCGGTGCCTGATCACGGCGGCGGCCGAACCTCAAGGCCATCTCCCTGACCGGCGTCAGGACCAAATACTTGTCTTCGACCGCTCTTAAGCCCCTTTCCATCACCACGGGATGGGCCCTACGTCTGACGGCCGTAAACAGGATTTTAGGGAGGAACTGGGCAGGGGTATGCAGATCCGGTTCCCACCGTCGTTCCACTGACCTGATACGTTCTCCCTCAGATTCAAAGAGCGATCTATCCCTCCCCAAGAGGACCTCATTGATATGGGACCGCCTTACATAACGCCATCCCTCCTCCTCATGAATGGCCTGCAGCAGTTCCTTAAAGGGAATGAAGCCCTCATGGTCAGGAACAAGGCCGAATTCATCCGGTCTGTGGCCAAGTATGTAGACGAGCATTCGACTCAGGCTGCTTTTTCTTATCTGATGATTTCGTTTGCCCAGAATTAAGCCTTTTTAGCTGATTGATAGTAAATAATCTGAGGATAGTTTTGGCAGTAAATGCAGCCGTTACAATCTTATCAATCTTTTTGGCAACATTTATTGTTCGTTACAAAACCGATGGTTTATTTTCTGTCAATTTACTCCTCTTGTCAAACAGATTGAGCTCCGCATTTTCCTGCCAGGGAGGGCATGCTTACAAATTTAGAACCGTTGAATTGCCGGGTTGACGTTGACTTGAAAAAGCAATGGTTATAAAAAAATTCTAATATACATCTTGAAATGAGTCGAGCACTGGTCCAGATAGACCGGAAAACCTGAGAATTTCAGATTGAAGAATGAGGGTTAGGGATTGAGGGCTCACGTCGCATCCTTTGACATAATGAACAACTTAATTTACCATTCCACGGACATCATCTTTTTTTCTTGCCTTTTGAATTTGTTCTGTAGTATAGATTTTCAAACGCCTTGTTTATGCTAATCGCCAATAGGTGTCAAAAAACATGAAAAACGCAAAGCCCATATCGTGGGGAATCCGGGAGGATCATGGTATGGGCTTTTTTATTTAGTAACCGATTAAGGAGGGTAAAATGGAGGGTAAAAAAGCTCAAGAATGGGGTGCGTTTGATGTAATCAAAGGCTTATTTGCTTTTCTGGACAAAAAGACTATACCTTCAGCTTCTGCCGTAATACACAGTGCTTTGTATAATTTAACTCAAGAGGATAACTATAAGGAATTTTTGAAAGAATATGTATTTGAGCACCGCAGCTATTTCCCATTTTCTAAGGACCTGCACACGGATCTCCTGAATTTAGAGCAATCGGGCCAACTATCCACTTCTAACCCTGATTTTATTGACTATACTATCAAGCCAAAGCTAAAAAGGACCTTTGATCTATATACCAAGAGCCTTTTCTCTGAGAAAGAAATCGTGATATTGGAGAAAATGTCAAAAGATTTCACCAACGCAATGGTCGATGCCTGAGGAACGCGAAATACCTAAAACCTTTTCAGAAGAAGCAAAAAAATATCTTGAGCAACTCAGGAATGAGATTAGTGAATTTCTGAGTGAATACCTGCCTTCAGAACTAAATCAACCTGCGAATTTTCCAAAAGTCGTTCATGACGGTCTTTGGGGAACGCTAAAACTCGATCCTGCCGAAATTTGCTTCCTGGATACGCCGCTTATCCAGAGACTACGACAAATCCACCAGACCGGATGCTCGTATTTTACCTTCCCCTCTACAACGCATACACGTTTTGAGCACACTCTTGGCGTGATGCAAAAGGTGGAGCAATTAGGGGAAGCGATAATAAAGAACCCCGAAGAAAAAAGGCTTGATCAAAAAGATATAAGGCAAATGCGGCTGGCGGCCCTTTTTCACGATATTGGACACGGTCCTTTCAGTCATACCAGTGAAGAAATCTATGGTATTATGCCGCATATTGAATACCTCACGGAAATATTCCCAAGCGGCAAACCGCATGAAATTATTGGATATCTTATTTTGACGTCCCCGCAGTTTAAAGAATTTTGTAAGACGGTGGGTGACACGAACAAAACTGACATAAACCCTGAGAAATTAGCAAACTATATTATAGGGAAAAGTGGAGATCTTGAAGACCCATACAAGCGAGAATTGATTAATGGTCCATTTGATGCCGACAAACTTGACTACCTATTCAGAGACAGTCACTTTAGCGGATTACCAATGTCGGTTGACCTGGACAGGCTTTTTTATACCGTCCGAATTGGGAAAGCCAAAGACGGGAAGAATAGGCTTTTATTGACATTGAGCGGCTCTACATCTCTTGAACAAATCCTTTTCTCCAAGATGGTACTTTTCTCCACAGTATATCAGCATCATAAAGTGAGGGCCTGTGATTGTATGTTTGCAGGAATAATTGAATATATGCAAGAGCATAAAATAGAACTGCAATTGAGAAATAGGTCTTTGAAATGGGAATCACCCGTTGATTTCTTGTGGGTTACAGACAATGAGTTTTTATCATTTGGCTTTGAAACAAAGGATGAAAAACTTCATGCTTTGATACATGATCTCTTTTTTCGGCGTTTACTGAAAAGGGCTCTGATTATTTCACGTAGAACTGTAGAGTTGACAGATGTTGATAGATGGGATGAACTTCAAAGACATGCTAAGAAATCATCAAATAGCGCCAAAAAGCGCAGGGAGTTAGCTCGAGAAATATGGGAACATGCAGGAAAACCATGCTTACCGCAAGAAGTGTGGGTAGACCTCCCGGAATTGCCCTCCATGAAGGCAGCAGATGATACTTTCGTATTACCTTCAGAAGGAGCAGAACCAATTACCCTTAATGATCTGTTTCCAACAGGCAAGTGGACAAGCCAATACGGATTAAACAAATGGCGAGGACACGTCTTTTGTCCACCTAAACATCGAGAAAAGATAGGGGCCAGTGCAAAAAAAATACTTGAAGACCGCTACAAAATTAAAATATTGGACGAAGCGTTTTTGAGATGTAAGGTTAATCCTCCAAGATAAACGATATAATTTGATCAAGCTATAGCATACCCCTTCTTGGGCAGTTCATTCTAATCCTTATCTTAACCATTAAGACTCTAAACCTCACAAACCTTCAGAACCTTTCTCGGACTTTATGTAACCACCCGCCGTTAATCTATATTTCGCCATTTTCCAACAAACTGTAATAGCCTTTATGGTTGAAAATGATGTGATCCAGCAACCTGATCCCCATTGTTTCTCCGGCAGACTTCAATCGCAGCGTGATGTCGACATCCTCTCGACTTGGCTTCAATTCTCCCGACGGATGATTGTGGGCCACGATGATGGCTGATGCACGATCGGTGATGGGATCTGCGAATACTTCTCTGGGATGAACCTGGGTTTTATTGACCAAGCCGACGGATACAATTCGACTGTTGATCACTTCATTTGCGCCGTTCAGGGAAACGCAGATGAAATGTTCCTGCTTTCGGTCTGCATAATGCCGAATCAATGGCAGGACATCGGGAGGAAACGAAATTTTCACACCCTCGGGCCGTATTCGGCGACGGGCAAATTCGAGGGCGGCGTCTATCAGTATGGCCTTCGCCGGTCCTATGCCCTCAATCTTTTGGAGTTCTGTTAAATCCGGCTTTGAACTGCTCGCATCCAATACACGCATTACACGATTTGCCACATACATAACATCATGTTTTTCTGTCCCTTTGCCCAGAAGGATGGCTATCAATTCAAGGTCGGATAACGCCTCACATCCTTTTCTCAGGAGCTTTTCGCGAGGACGATCTGACTCGGGTATATCAGTGATTTTTCTCATGGTCGGGCTCTCTTATTTGGACATCAAAACTTGGTTCTCAGGTGCAGTTTGCAGGCGTTTTCAAAGGTTTTTGTCCCAAAGCTGTTATCCCACCCAGGAAGGCACCCCCCGCCAGGCAACCCGTAATTCTTCGTCCAGGGCCATGTACCCCGGCGCCTTGGCAGCCAGAAGCGCCCAGTATCTTCGAGAATGGTCCATGTGTATGGTGTGGCAAAGTTCGTGGATAAAAACATAGCGCACAAGATGGGTGGGCAGAAACAGTAATTTCAAATTCAAACTAATGGAACCGTGCCGCGAACAACTTGCCCAACGGGTTCTCTGGCATTTTATAAATGTGCGTTTGAAGGGCAGTTCGGTCTCCTCACTCACTTTGTGAAGCCACGGCACGAGCGTCCTTTTCCCTTTACGCCCGAGCCATCGTTTTAAGGCCGCTCGACAGGCGGCTTTACTTTGAATATCCCCTCGAATGATAAGACGTCCGTCGCCCTCCTCATAAACGGCAGCCCACTTTGTTTGGGCTGGCCGGTATTGCGCTCGCCATCTTTCCCCAACTGCGGAAAGCAATATATGGTCGGGCAAAATCACATCCGCTTCAGGTTTCACAAATCTGGCCTGTTGGTCGATTTTTTCCTGGGCAGTGCGAATCCAGCCTCTCTTTTTATTGAGGATACCGGGGATCAAATCGTCGTCAAAGCCCCTGGGCACCACGACCTCCAGACCTTTTCTCAGGGTCACTTTTAGACGGGGATGTTTTGCCCTCGGGCTCACTCGCACATGGTATTCAAACAGCCCGGCTGTCACGATGCGTCTCCATTTCGAGGGGCATGATATCTTTTTTTCTTCAAAAGCTTTATGATATGGTCAATGAATCCTTTGTCTTTCTTGTGCAGTTCGGCGCTCCTGAAGTTCCGTGCCAGCAGGAAGGTGAATTCACGGTACAGCGTTGTATCCATTTCGTCTTCTTTGAGGAACCAGCCTTCAAAACACAGGTCATCCGCCTTCTTTAAGATCGCTTGGGCCACCTCTGCCGCACCTTCTTCATCCAGAATATACAACGCTGATTTCCTGGCCGCCTTGGCAATGGATTCTGCCATGGGGCGCTTGCTTTCTTCCGCCAGCGCAATCGCCTCTTTTGTCAGCGTTTCCAATTCTTTGATCAGCAAAATTCCAGCCAAGGTTCCGTTGCGTTTTTGGGCAATGATCCACTTCATCTTTTCGCTGAGCGGTTCAAAATCCTCATCTTCTTCCAGATGAATCCTCAATTCCACCGACAGCATGGCCTCAATGTCAAGGGCCTTTGCATCCGGATTATAGTCCTTGATTTTGGTCAGATATTCAGCATCCAACTGGTAAACGGGAAAATCCTTTTGGAGCTCGGCCATGTACACGTGCTTTCGAATCAATTCCCGCGTCTTGGCGCCGTCCTCCTCGCTGATTTCATACCGTTCCAGAGAATAAAATTTCTTGCGATAGGCCATCCAGAGTTTACAAAGCCAGATGTATTCCGGCTCATGGTCTCTCAAAAACTCATCCGGTTGCAGCGCCTCGTAGAGAATTTTCAAATTCCGGTAGCCGGTTTCAAACTGATCGCACGCCGCTTCATCTTTGTTCAGCAAAGAAAGGGCTTTCATCATGGAACCGTGGGTCCCCGATCGATCCACCTCCTTGAAAAGCGTCGACAATTTGCTCAGCTCTTCCTTGAACCGGTCACGAAACTGCGAAAAGGGGAAAGCCACCTCTCCCAATTCATCCCGATCGAAGTTCAAGGCCTCGTTCAGGTTCTCAAACACACCAAAATAATCGAGAATAGCGCCATGTTTTTTGATTTCGCCATAGGGTCTGTTAACTCGGGCGATGGCCTGCAAAAGGGTATGATCCTTTAGCCCTTTATCCAGATACATGGCCTGCACGATGGGCGCATCAAAGCCGGTCAGAAGCATGTCGCAGACAATGACAATTTCAACCTTTCGGAATCTGTTTTCGGGATTGGCCAGTTCTTCAGGGCTGGATGGCTTTTCCTTGATAAATTCATCAATGGCCTTTTTTCGTTCCCTGTCGCCAAGATAGTGGACTTTCACGATCGCCTTGTCTTTGTTGGGATCCTCTGAGTAGATACAGATGGATGCTTCCGGTTCAAGGAATTTGTCCAACGCCGCCTTGTAGAGGGCGCACGTTTCCTTGTCGTAACACACGACCATGGCCTTGAATTTGTTGGGTCGGACGCTTTGAGCAAAGTGTAGGGCAATGTCCTCGGCTATCCGTACAATCCGTTCAGGATGCTTCAGAATCACCTCCAGTTTGGCTTCCTGGTTTTTAAGCGCTGCCCGCTCTTTCTCGGAAAGGTGTGCAAACAGCTTTACGAACTGCTCGTCAAGGGCTTTGCCCCACAACTTCCATTCGGTGACGCGTGGTTCAAAACTGATGGGAATGGTGGCGCCGTCCCGGATGGAATCCGCAATGGAATACCGATCCATATACCGCTCGTAACGGTCCGTTTCCAGTTCCCTGCCGAAGGCTACGGGCGTGTTTCGGTCGTTCAATTCCAGGGGTGTACCGGTAAATCCGAATAGGGATGCGTTGGGAATGGCGGCCCGCATATTCATGGCAAATTCGCCGTACTGGGTTCGATGGGCCTCATCCACCAGCATGATCATATTGGCCCTTCGTGTCTGGAAATCGTCGTACCGATCGAACTTATGCATAATGGTGACGATGATGCCCCTGTACCCGTCCCCATCCCTGAGCAGATTCATCAAGTCATTCTTGTTTTTGGCAATCCGGCAATTCTCCGTGTTGGTCCTGTATAACTGCCCGGCCATTTGATCCTGCAACTGGTCCCGGTCCACAACGATGATGACCGTCGGCTGCGCCATCTTCTGATGATTCCAAAGCTTTTTGGAGGCAAAGAGCATGGTCAAACTTTTACCCGATCCCTGCGTATGCCAGACAATGCCACGTCGCCGCCCCCGCGGTTTATCCATTTCCAAGGACCGCCGCACCAGTTCATTAGCGGCCCGGAATTGCTGATACCGGGCGATTTTTTTGACGATTTCCCCTTTTTCCCCATCAAAAACGATAAAGTTTCGCATCAGATCCAGCAAATTCCGGCGGTCGAAAAGGCCGTAAACCCCGCATTTCATCTCGTCAAATGAATCCACAAAGGTGTGGGGGGC
>CAYTAQ010000191.1:0-7290 GCA_964435695.1 uncultured Desulfobacterales bacterium
TGGCGAAGTATTACGCGGTTTTCCAACTGCGTGCCTTTCTGGAAGAGCATCCGGCATATATCGATACCCCATCCATTGCTGCCATCGCAAACCTGCTGAAGAGCGATGCATTCAACGGACAGCACCAGGGATTTTTTCTTTTCAGAGAAGCAGCGGAAACATTGGCCTCCTTTATGATTCGAGCCAATGAAGGTTTCCTGGTCGGTTTGTCCTATACGGCGTTGAAGGATTCACTATCTTCCGCTTCAGGAGATAAGCACCGGGCCATTGCTGGCGCCATCGGAGACCTTCCTTTTCATAGAGCCGGCCCGGATGTGAATCATCAAGAAGTTTTGCAGATTCCCAAGCTCCGATGGGAAGCGTTTCTGAAAGCGCATTGCCTGGAAATTACCGGACGACCCAACTATATCGGGCGAAGTCTGGTCGTTCAATTGAAGCATCGTCGTCGCCTGCTGGTATGCAAGATGGCTGCACAAGACGATTCGGCTGCCGACCTGCAAAAAGAGGCACTCTGGATGGAATACCTGGGTTCCTGCTGCCGGCCATTTCCTGTCAGGTTTGATATTCCGGAAGCAATAAAGATTGATGGTGGACATGTATTCAGCGCATGTAATTTCCCGAAACCCGGTTCAGAGACAAAACCCCTGCATAACCGGGGCTATGCCATCGGCTTTCTGGCTCATGAAGATTATTTTGCTTATCCGAATGAATCCGTTTCGCATAAGCGTTTTTCTAAGGATGTATTTGATGAAGTGATGTGCAGGAATGCATGGATACTGGGACGGCTTACCGCCATGGGAATCGTGCATGGAGCTCTGATCCCCTTGTTTCACAACCGGACACAGAGAAATCGGAGGCAGGATCAGGGGATTTATGAGTGGGTTCGCGCGGGACGTCTGGATCGGTGGCTTTATTCCTGTGCTTACCCCAATATCGGTTTGACGGGTGTCAGGGATTTTGAACATTTCGATGCGCTCAAGGACACGAACCAGAAACTGTATCGATTGATCGGTAATCACTTCTTGAGCCTCTTTCTGGTGACGGGAAGCTACTTCCGGAATAAAAATATTCAGTTAATGGGATATGATCCCGAAGGCAAGCCGACGGACGTCAGGTTTCTCTTTGAGAAGAATGTTCTTAAAAAGATTGTTGAAGGTATATTTTATAATTATTATAAGGGGTTTGTCGGGACAGATTATGCCGACGATATTCCGATGGATATGGATAGACTGATTTCTCGGATGATTGAAGAGATGGGGGTCGATCGTCACATGGAGGAAAGGTTGCGCGTGGCGGATCAAAAAGAAATGTCGGCAGGGGGCTTCCGGGCGTTTTTGATGGAGAGGGGACTGGAAAGCTGGGAAGTGGATCAACTGGAAAAGGATGTTGAGGATATTGTGATTGACAGCGGACCGCATCTGGGTGGTTTTAATGAAAGTATTTCTCTGCCTGAGCTTATCGAATCCCTAGGCACCATGTCCGCGTTGTGTATTGCGGGAAGATTCAGGGAAGAGCGGGGATTGATCAGGTCTGAGCCGGGGGGTTCAACGGACATCCTGACACCCGGATCCGGCCAGGGCGCGAAATCCTGAAATGTTTTTGCTCCGATCGATCAATATCGAACAGGGAATCGCAGAAATTGTCGAGAATTCTTGCTAAAAAGTATCTGCAGCGCGGGTCTGTTTACCTCCTGCTGACGGTTCCGCCGCTGTGTTGGGGTGCAAATGCCGTTTTGGCGCGCGGTGTTGTCGACCTGATTCCTCCGATCAGCTTTGCTTTTTGGCGGTGGACGTTGGCATTCCTGATTATTTTTCCGTTTGCCGTGGGGCAGGCAAGAAAAGATTGGGTCTTGGTGGCCGGCCTCTTTATTAATTTAACGCCCGTATTTGCATCCATCATGGCGATTGTCTGGTTGGATGAACCAAGGAGGGCTAAATGGACATTAATTTAAAACTGGATGAAAACAATCTTTACCGGGAAGAATCTTTTACAGACATGAAAATCGGTGCCGTGAGGATGCTGACGCCGGTAACATCGGATGGTTCGCTGGATGAAAGCCGCAAGCCGGTATTCATCGGCCAGACACAACTGATGTCACCCGAAGGCCCGTTGCCGGTGAGTTGCATAATCCAGGCGAGCTCCCTCAAGAAAGCTGTCGCAAGTTTTCCGGAGGCAGTGGCGAAGGAGGTCGACAGAATGATCTCTCTTGCGCAACAGGCCCAGGAAAAAGAGAAATCGCGAATAGTCGTACCGGGCAGGTAGTCGCTAATATCGGTGATGGGTGATGCGTAACGAGTGATGGGCCTCAAAACACTCGTTACGCATCACCCATCACTGACTAAGGGTGTCAGCCGCTGTATAATACGGCCAGAATGGTGGCTTCGCCGGAGCCGGCGGCAATGAGGTGCGGTGTGGTGGACAGATAGTAGACACTGTCCCCTGGATTGAGTTCAAAAACGTCGGCCCCGATTTGAAGCGACACCACCCCGTTTAAGACATAAATAAACTCTTCTCCTGAATGGACGGACATCTCTTCATCCGGATTTTCTTTCAGCCGGACAATCAAGGCTTCCATATGCCGCCCCTTCACTTCAGGGGCAAGGCTCCTATAGGTATAGATCTCTTTTTGGCCTTTGTGAGACGTTGATCTCGATACTTTTAGCGCTTCATTTTTACGGGTAATCGAGTACAGCTTTTTGCCGACGCCGGAAACAATCCTGCCAAACGCACTATCGAGCGCCTTGGAAAGTTTGATGGATGTTCCCAATTGCGGTTGAACCTTATTCGACTCAATATCTTTTAAAAAATCAATTTCAAAACCGGTCAGCTTGGACAGCTCTTCGATGGACAAGTGTTTTTCTTCTCTCAGATTGCGGATTCGTTCCCCGATGCCTTCCATCGGTTCCTGGCATACTTTGGAAATATCACCCGTCAGATCTTCGAAATAATCGACATTAATCGGTGGTTTCCGGTTGTTGCTTTCCATTTTTCACTCTCCTTGATACAATATTCCTGCGGAATATTTTATATATTTATTATTCTTGATTGAATAATGCTATTAAACTGTTTTCGATAAATCAATTCTAAAATAAAAACCGCGAGTCACTTCTGCTGCAGGCGAAGAAAAATATCGGGCTGTTTAGCGCAATCCTTACAGGTAAAAATGCCCTCGGCAGTTTTTATAGGCATTTGGCCCCGATATACCTTGAAATCACGATGCGCTGTACTTCAGAGGTGCCTTCTCCGATTTCCAGGAGCTTTTGATCGCGGTAGAATCGTTCCACATCATACTCTTTCATAAGGCCATACCCCCCGTGAAGCTGAACAGAATGGTTGGCGGCGCGGTACATCACTTCAGAGCAATAAAGCTTAGCCATGGCGGCCTCTTTTGAAAAGGGCTTGTCATTGTCCCTCAGCCAGCAAGCCTTGTAGAGCAACAGCCGTGCGCACTCAATTTCCATCGCCATATCGGCCAGTTTGAAGGAATTGACCTGAAAGTTGGCGATGGGCCTGCCGAATTGCTCCCTTTCGTTGCTGTACCTGAGGGCCATATCAAAACAACCCTGCGCACCACCCAATCCCATGGCAGCGATGGATAATCTGCCGCCGTCCAGGGTCTGCATCATCTGATGAAATCCATTGCCTCTGGGTCCGAGTAAGTTTTCTTTGGGGACCCGGCAATCTTCGAAATAGAGTTCGCTTGTATTGGAAGCACGCCACATCATCTTGTCATGCATCTCTTTTGCAAGATATCCCGGCGTGCCGGTTTCTACAAGGATACAGGACAATTCGGGCTTGCCGTCATCCCGGGTACCGGTTTTACATAGTACCGTGGCCCCGGCGGAAATTTTGCTGGACGCATTGGTAATGAAGATTTTGCTGCCGTTGATGACCCATTCGTCTCCCTCCAGAACGGCGGTTGTTTTGCTGTTGGCGGCATCGGATCCCGCATTGGCTTCCGTCAGGCCGAAGGCCCACAATGTCTCGCCCCTGCAAAGTGCGGGGAGGTATTTCTGCTTCTGCTCCTCATTGCCGAAATAATAAATCGGTCCGATTCCCAGGGAATTCCCGGCAGCTACCGTCGCGGCATGGGAGCCGTCAATACGTGCAATTTCTTCAGTTGCAATGATGTAGGAGATATAATCCATACCCTGTCCGCCGTATTTTTCCGATACAAATATGCCGAAAAGGCCGAGCTCGGCCATTTTTTGCATGGTCTCGTAAGAAAATTCTTCTTTTTTATCCAGTTCCTGGGCCACTGGTTTAATCTCTTTTTCAGCAAAGCTGCGGACCGAATCTCTTAAAATTTCCTGTTCTGTGGATAGGCTGAATTCCATGTGGGCTCCTTATTATGAAATGGTTTGACAATGTTACGATACTAACAGCGCCAGGTGGATTCTTCAAGTCATTTTAGATGGATCAAATTTTCAGATCATCGTGTGCTTTTATCCGTTGCCGTAAGTTCGTATATCGTTGGGTGGTTTTATTGTTTTTAATGCCCATGGCAAGAGCTTTTCGTGTACCGACCAGTACCACAAGACGTTTTCCCCGGGTGACGGCCGTATAGATCAAATTGCGTTGAAGCAAGATGAAATGCTGGGTCAAGATGGGAACGACAACTGCGGCATATTCCGACCCCTGCGACTTATGGACGGATATGGCGTAGGCAAGGGTAATTTCATCGAGTTCGCTAAAGTCATAGATGACATCGCGTCCATCCAAATTAATGACGACCGCCTGGTTAATCGTATCGATGCGCTTGATCCTGCCGATATCACCGTTGAAGACCGATTTGTCATAATTGTTTTTAATCTGCATCACTTTGTCGTTTACCCGAAATGCATTGTTGCTCCGGGTGATGCCGGTTTCTCCGGGATTCATCGCATTTTGTAATTCAATATTCAGATTTCCGGCGCCCACGATACCCTTGTGCATAGGTGTCAACACCTGTATGTCGTCTATGGCATCCAAACCGAATCGCCTGGGAATTCTTTTGGTGGCAAGTTCAATGATAATATGCAGCACCCTTTCCGGATCTTTCTGCTCGATGAAATAAAAATCGGTTTTGTCAAAGGTGTTGACCGGCGGATCCAGGGATGGAAAAAGACCGGCATTGATGCGATGGGCATTGGTGATAATCCGGCTTTCTTTTGCCTGTCTGAAAATTTCCGTCAGAATCACAACCGGAACAGCACCGGAAGTGATGATGTCATTGAGTACGTTTCCAGGTCCTACGGAAGGAAGCTGGTTGACGTCTCCCACCAGGATCAGCGTGGTATGGGTCGGGATCGCTTTCACCAAATAATGCATGAGGATTGTATCGATCATGGAAGCCTCATCGATAATGATTATATCGCATGCCAGGGGCTTTGTCTCATTCCGCTGAAAACCACCTTGCTGCATGCTGAACTCCAGAAGCCGGTGAATTGTTTGAGCGTTATGCCCGGTGGCTTCACTCATGCGCTTGGCGGCCCGTCCCGTAGGGGCTGCCAGAAGGGTTTTTGCCCCCTGTTTTTTAACAATTTTTAGGATGGCATTGATAATGGTTGTTTTGCCTGTTCCGGGTCCGCCCGTGATGATCATGATCTTGTTTTCAAGCGCGCTTTTTACGGCCGATATCTGAGCCTCGGCAAGGGTGATGTCAAGCATGTTTTGTACCCAGGCAATGGCTCTTCGGGTATCCATGGCAGGGATACCGAGGGGGGTGTTAACAAGCTTTCGAATTTTTAAAGCAATACTGGTTTCACACAGATGAAATTTCGTGAGATAAACAGCCTTGTTATTTGATTGATCCGTCGGAGCGCATGCATCGAGGGTTTCAATGATTATTTTTTTTGATTGGGACAGGCTTCCCATTGCATGGATGATAAGGGGTCGATCCACTTCCAGCATGTCGATGCATTTTTGAATGAGCGGCTCATACGGATAAAGAACATGGCCCTCTTCCGATAAATTGTGCAGCACGTAGATGATCCCTGCTTCTGCCCGTATTGCGGAATTTTTAGGAAATCCCAGGTTTTCGGCAATTCGGTCGGCGATAATAAATCCGATGCCGGCAATGTCCATGGCCAGACGATAGGGATTCTGTTTGACGACGGCAATGGATCGATTCTTGTACTGCTTGAATATTTTTGTTGCATATCCTGAACTTACACCGTGGGACTGAAGAAATAGCATGACATCCCGTATGTCCTTTTGTTCAGACCATGCCTGCTGGATCATGGCGATACGTTTTTTGCCGATGCCGCTGATTTCCTCCAGCCGTTGAAGCTGGTGTTCGATAATGTCCAGGGTTTTTTCACCGAATTTATCCACAATACGGTGTGCCATTTTAGGCCCCAATCCTTTGATGAGGCCTGACCCCAGATATTTTTGAATGCCGTAAATGGTTGCCGGAACCTTTGTTTGATAGGTGTGGACCTTGAACTGTTCTCCGAATTTGGGATGAGAAGACCAATCTCCTGTCATCTTAAGGATTTCCCCCGGCGATGGCGACATCATATTCCCCACCACGGTTACAAGATCCCATTGACCATGAACCTTTACTTTGGCGACGGTATAGCCTGAGTCTTCATTGAAGAAGGTGATGTGCTCGATTTGTCCGGTAAGTTCTACCAACACGTTTTTCCCCGTTACACCCAATCCGGCAGCTTGAGATCCGGTCGTGGTTCCTTGTCCGGGATAAGGCATTTGATGTCGATGACCGGCGATCCGTCGAGGGCGTCTATTTCATCAATCCGAATTCGGTTGGATACGATGGATTGGATTCTGCATGTGGTAACGGCAATAAGATTCGGCCTTACGGGAGCGTGCGTCCCGAATACACCGGTCAAAGGATTCTTTTGATTTTTTCTTGGATGGACCTGAAGCGTGCTCCTTTTTTCCGGTGTATCATTTTCATGAAACCAGTAAAAGACCATGATATGAGAAAATGAATCGAGTCCCAGCAGGGCATCGCTGAATTTTTGATAAATTTCTATCTCTGTTAAACTGTCATTTTTGTGGACGATCCCCACCGGAAAAATTTGATATACCTGCTTCATAATTCATTTCCCTGTTAACATCTGTCGTGAACAACCACCTACACATGCCCGGGCTCGAGGCATGACGTATCGGCTGCTTTGCCTCGTTCGTTCACGTTTAGGTGCACGGATGCAAATCAATTCGATGAAAACACCACCGCACGCCATTTTGTCTTCTGTCTTCTATATATTGTATTTTCTATTGACATCAAACGCAATATATTGCATAAATTAACAAAAGCCTGATTTATAACCCTTATCACAAATT
>CAYTAQ010000192.1:0-3060 GCA_964435695.1 uncultured Desulfobacterales bacterium
AAACCTGCGAGAGCTGCACCGACATACACCCAATATCCTGATGCACGCAGGAACAGCAATAGCGCCGGAAACATCATGATGTGCGCCGCAAAAAATATTTTTCTGAATTCAATTCTGTCAGACAGGAAACCGGCGGCAAGCCCGCTCACCGTACCGGCAATAATAAAAATGGACGTTATTAAACCGATGGAAATCAGTGAATATCCCCTTTCCGAAAGAAGCACCGGAATAAACGTCAGAAAAGACTGGCCGATGGCCGCCCGAATCACCATGATGATCCAAATGAGAACCAGCGGCTTCCAGACATGGCCCAGGGTCTCCTTGATGGACCCGATGAATCCAAGGTATTTGAATCCCTCGCTTTCCGGAACCGGAACCGTATAAAACAGGTAGATGAGTGCGGAAAGACCGATCAGCATGGTCAGCGGCATGGCTGAAAGACCGAAGGTAACAACAAACCATGCAATAAAAACAGGTCCTAAACTGAATGCCAATGTGCCGCCGGTATTAAAAATGGACATGGAAAACCCGGCATTTCTCCCGCCGTACACAGGCACCATCCCGGTAACCGAAGGATGGAACATGGACGAACCCAAAGAACCGACGGCCAGACACAGGGTCAGTAAAATATAGGTGGGAGCGATACCTGATAAAGGGACAAAG
The DNA here is from genome assembly GCA_964435695.1 of uncultured Desulfobacterales bacterium. Taxonomy (GTDB): domain Bacteria; phylum Desulfobacterota; class Desulfobacteria; order Desulfobacterales; family B30-G6; genus CAYTAQ01. Next base: position 664 of record CAYTAQ010000192.1, read on the forward strand.
AAAACCGTCAAAAAAACCCCGCCCAAGGCAAAAAATCGTGTCTGATAATGATCGGCCAGATACCCCACGGAAGGCTGGACAATAAAGGCAAGCAGACGGATGATACCCATGATGATCCCCACCTGGACCATAGAGAGTGAAAATTTCTCGACAAATTCCGGTATCAGCGGTATCGTAAAGGAGCTGTAGAAGTCACCTGTAAAATGTACCAGGGTGAGTGAAAATATCATTTTGATATTGGTTGGTTTTATTGTATTACCCCTTTATACTGTTGGTTTGAGAGCGGAAGGCATCATAGGTAACAGGCCGGTACGTGTCAAGCCGATTTTTTTTCACCTGTTTGTATTTCCTGGATATTTTCCGGTAGGATGACGAATCTTTTAATCAGGAGTAAAAACATGGTTTCAAAAAACAGCAATTCGATCTTCCCGGAACAGAGATCGTACAAGAAAGTCGATCACTTATCCTATCTTAATCAGCCGCCGTCGCTTTTTGAAGATGAAGCGGATGAGGTTATGCAACAAACACACCTCATGTGCGCTGCCTGCGGTCATCCGGTGACAAAGGTTGCTGAAAAAACCGATATTTTCGGCCGCCACGATCATGCCTTTGCCTATTATAACGAGGTTGTCCAACTGGGTTGCTTTCTCAATGCACCGGGGTGTACGGGGGTTGAAAGAATCTCCCATGGCTATTCATGGTTTCGCGGATATTCCTGGCAAATTCAACTTTGTGAAAACTGTTATACGCAACTTGGCTGGAAATACATGTCCCAAAATGACAGTTTCTATGGCCTTGTCTTCAATACGCTTCGGGAAGAGACAAAGGAAGAACGACAATTCAGGTCTAAAGAAAATGGGCTCGCATAAAACCGAACGCCCAACATTCAATATTCAACGTCCAACATCGAAGATGGAGGTCGCTGCGCTCTACCGTTTTCTATCCGGGATATAGAAGGGAATTTCAGCAACTGCAAAATGACAGGACCCCTCCTTGGACGTTCAATGTTGAATGTTGGGCGTTGGACGTTCATTTTTTTTAATTACTCCTCACGATCCGTCATCATCGGGGTCTTCGGGCAGTCTACCGTATTTCAGGCAATAGAGTGAATACTTGGGAAAATTCAATTCTATTAATCTCTTTCTTGTCTGCGTCACATCATAGGCGAGCCGTCCGAGTTCCACCTGAGCGCTCTCGGTTTCGAATGTGGCATAGCTTGCACGTGTATCTCCGTCCCTCGATTCTCCGATACTTCCCGGGTTTATCAGCACCCTGTCACCAATCTTTTTCACGTACGGTATATGGGTATGACCGGTGATGATGACGTCTGTTTGAATGCCCTGAAAAACTCGAAGTAGTTCCGAAAGAGACGTATCCATATGAATATATTGATAAATTGGCAGATCAGGCCCCGTGTGATTCAAGTAAAAATTAAGGCCGTTGATTGAAAAGCGATGTTCCCTGGAAAGTCCCTGCAAAAAAGATTTGGATTCAGCGCTCATCAATCCATGGGTTAATTCAACCCCTCTGTCCAGTGCCTCTGCATAATGCAGATAAGGCTCCCTCACGTGATGAGACGGCGTTAGATCATCCGCCACAAAACAATCATTGTTACCAATACAACAGTGTGCATTCATATTCCTCAGCGCGGTGATACATTCCTCCGGATAAGGAAAATCAACCACAATATCCCCACAGCAGACCAGTACATCATGGGAGACCTGCTTTAGTACAGCGTCAAGTGCATAATAGTTACCGTGAATATCCGAGATGATGAGAATCTTCAATTTCTAGCTCCTGTTTAGGGTCGCGTGGGTTGCACGATTCCGATTTCCTTTCTTTTTTGTAAGTACCATATTTTTTGAATCTGCTTCAAAATCTTCAATCGGGTTCAAGGTCAAGGCGGGCAGAGGCGTTCAACCGGAGGAATACATTTTGTATGTTGAGGATTGAACACCTCTGACCAACATAGAGATCGGACCCGAGAGGAGGTCTTGAAGCAGATTCTACATGGCCACGCCGAATCTGAGCCACTTGAACCGGGTCCGGATTTCCTCGGGCACAGCTTCCCCGATTTTCCCCATAAAGAGATTTTCCGGTTTCAGACAGATATTCGGCTCATTGGTTTGAAATTCCTGAAAGCCGAAAGGCTCAAACAAACGGATCATCATATTTCGATATGCCTGAGCAGACTTTTTTGTACCATCCAGGTCCCACGTCCATGAATATCCCACCATAAAAACAATCATCGCTTCTATCTGTGGATGGGAAAGCAGCAATTTTAGGATCCCATGGGCTATTCGCGAAGATCGCCAGCTTCTAGCCACCTCGATGGCTTTCACCTCCATCATAATTCCGGGTCCAAGTTCGTTCCATCTATCTTCAGGTTCAGGATAA
>CAYTAQ010000192.1:3070-7245 GCA_964435695.1 uncultured Desulfobacterales bacterium
AACCGATAATCGTATGGCCTGCAATGGCCAGGGTCACATTCGCCCCATCCTGCATGGCATTCTTCTCAAGCGTCTCTCTTTTCGTGTAAATGGATCTGTATTGCGCGTGGGTGCCGAACTGTTTGTCAAACGAATATTCATTTATTTCTTCAGCCCGGCAAAAGGAGCGGACGCGAATCTCGCCGGTGCTGTCATGCGGCAAGATAATCTCTTGTTGGTGTGGATTGGGCATGGCGGTATTTATTCTGTATTCTCTTCTTTTCAAACCCTAAAAGTCGCTCCAGTCCTTATGCAGCCTTTTAATCATGATAACCATATCATACTTGTTACCCTGGGGATCCTGGGCATAATTTTTCAGTTCGGCTCTTTTGATAAAATCGAGCTTTCGGGCAGCTTCGATTGCCGCATCCTCCATACCGACGATAAGATCCGCTCTTAACAATTCCAAACCCTTATCCATTGCCAGCTGAACAAGATCAAGGAGGATCCAGGTTCCCAGGCGCTTGTTTCGATACCCCGGCAGAACGGCTATATGAAATCTCCCCACGTGCTTGGTAATGCCGTGCTCTCTTCTCCGCAAGCTTCCATGCGCGACAATTTCGTTGTTGCACAGCGCGATAATCGAAATCACGTGACCGGCAATCATTTTATCAATCCAACGGTGAATAACCTCCGGTTTTGTTGTATCGAACCTGAGGTTCCATCGATCCTCTTCAGGGATGCGGCTGTAAAATCTGTTGAGCAATGTTTCATCATCCGTCTCCAATAGCCGGATAACGACTTCTTCACAATCTTTAAGGATACATTCTTTAGGGTATCTCATTGTTTGCCCCCTTATAGAAATGTTTTAAGTAATTGGAGTGATGGAGTATTGGAGTATTGGAGTATTGGATGCAGCAGGACAATGGATCCCTGTTTTCTACAGTACTCCAACACTCCAATACTCCATTTCAGCAGGTTATTATAACACGTTGACTATCAATCTCAAAAGCATTCTTGTTATTGGTTATAGGTCCGAAAAAAATGGCAGATGAACGCTGCAGCGCAGGCCCATCTGCCATTTTTCTGATACCAGGTTTCAAAACATTTATTCTTTCGGTGTTCCCATAACCTCTGCGAACATATCCATATCCCAGCCCCTGCTGTCCGCAATGTTTTGGCGGAACTTGATAAAATCAACCGTATCCTTACCGGTGATGCGTTTGGTATTGAAAGCACCGAATCCAAGGAATGCCTCGCCGCCCATATTGGCAGCCAACCAGTGGGTGTGATCTTTCTTCATGGTATCCCAGAAGAATTTTTTCTTCTGCCGGATGCCGTCGATGGATTTCATCAAGCAGCCGGGGAACAGGTTGGCAAATGTCCATACAATCCTGTTGACTTCCTTGTCCAACAACTCAAAATCCGCATTGGGCTGATGTTCTTTGACAAAACCGCGGGCCTCTTTTAATGCATCACCGCTTTTGTACTCGCCGTAAACGATCTCGCCGTTCTCAACGTATTTGTCGGTAATAATCATTGGGTTGCGCACCCATTCGCCGTCGACCTTCAAAACCGGTACGGCTTTGCTGATCACGTTCTTGGCTTTCATTTTGTAGGCAGACCACATTTCACAGGAGACGCAGTTCCACATGGCATCCTCATTGCTCAGGAACCACGGCAGAAAATCAGAAGCGCCTCCCACCGGGGCGGAACCATGTCTGGGACCGGCCTGTCCGAAAATAGCCAGATCGGAAGCAATAGCCAGGTCGCAAGCCAGTCCGATTTCCTGACCGCCGGCAACACGCATACCGTTAACGCGGCAAATAACCGGTTTTCTGCACAACAGGATTGAATCCACCATGTGGTTAAACAGTTCCATGTATTGACCGTATTCATCAGGTCTCCTGCTGTAATATTCGCTGTATTCTTTGGTGTTGCCGCCGGTGCAGAACGCGTAGGGCCCGGTGGCGGTGAATACAGCCGTTATAACGCTGCGGTCCAATGAGGCATTTTCAAAACCGGCAATCACGCCTTTCACCATTTCCGTGGTGTAGGAGTTATACTGTTTGGGATTGTTCAGGCGAATCCATGCCGTGTAAAGTCCTTCCACGACATTCCCTTTGGTATCGGTCAAAGGTTTTTTTTCATATACCACGCAGGGAGCATCCGCATCGCTTCCCCAGTGTACATCCGTATGTAATGAATGATCTTTTCCTTCATCTTCTCTCGGCATCCACTCTAAAGCCATAATTGTTTCCTCCTTTTACTTCTGTTTCTTTTTAATTAAACTGTTTTTAAAAATCCGGCATCAGAACGATCCGTCTGTCCGGAGAAATTTTGTGTGCTTCATCAAAGGTTTCGGCAATCGTACTCATGGGACGGGTTTGAACAAAGGCATCCATGTTGATCTTCTTTTTGAGAACCATATCAAGAACGATGGGATAATATTCCGGCAGGCAGCCCCAGGTTCCCAATACGTCTGCATCAAAAGCCATGAGTCGACCAAACGCATAATCCACTTTTGACATGCCGAAGCCTACAACGATAAGCTTGCTGACAAAGGTGACCAGATTCAGGGCAATCTCATATCCGCCCTTGGAACCGGTTACTTCAAAAATCTTCCAGCCCGGGCCCGGAAGGGCGTTAGCCTTGCAAAGTCCCTTGAACTCTTTGGAAACAGCGTAGGCATCCTTGTCCGTTGAATTGATCACAAAATCCGCCCCGAAATTCAGCGCGCGGTCCAGTTTTTCCTGGTTTCGGGCAATACCGACAACCGTCTTGGCGCCAAGCGCTTTGGCGACCTGTCCCATATACTGTCCCACACCACCGGTAATACCGATGACCACGACATTGTCTCCGGGTTGCAGATCCGCCCGCTTGGCAGCCTGGTAAGGCGTGGTCGCCGCATCGGCCACAACAGCCAGATTTTCCAGCGGTACATCCCCTCTATTGGTAACTTCACACAGGTCAACACTGGGAACCGGGATATGACTTGAAAATCCGCCATAAATCCCAAGGCTGTTGCCCGGCATTTTCTGACCCAAACACCTGTTGCCTCTTCCGGTCTTGCACAGAATGCACTGCCTGCAAGGCATGACGGCCGGAATGATGACTTCTTTCCCAATCCATTTCGCATCACCGGCCACAACAATTCCTGAAATTTCGTGCCCGAGCGTCAAGGGTGGTTTTGAAACAGTGGGGACACCGTCATAAAAATATCCTAAATCGGTGTGACACACGCCGCAGCCTGCGACTTCAACCAATACTTCGCCCGGTTTTAACTCCGGAACCGGCAATTCGGTCTTTTCAAGCTTTCCAGGGGTGACTTCTCCGGTTTCCCTGTTCTTCACTGTCGGTTGGACCATCTGCCAAGTTAATATTTTATCCGGTACTCCTCCCATCTTTACCCTCCTTTTTGCTTTTTATTTTATACTATTTTAATGAGTTACAAATTAGCTACAATGTAACTGCAAAGAAACCTAAATGTCAATATTTTTTTTAAATGAAGCATATTTATTTAGCAATACCACTTCATCCTGAACTTTAAAGTTTCACATAGCATCCCCCAGAATGCAAGCAAATTATTAGGTATTTTCACGTGCAAAAATGTATACATACTTTTCTCTTGACTAACACGTTGCGTAGCTAATATATAGCTAAACCATATAACAGAATTAGATTTATGCCGCTGACATAATAAAAATAGCGCAGCATCTTTAAACCTGGCCATCTTGTGAAAAGGATTCAAGGGTCCAAGGATTCCGGGATTCGAGTGAAACAATGAAAAGCACTTGAGCCCTTGACCCCTGGAACCCTAGAACCCTTTTTTATAACACTTTAACAATATAAAATATTTAATCGCATTATTAACATTACTAAATTATGAGGTAACGAAAATGACCGATTTAGAATTCATTAAACTTACAAAATCAGATGGTGTCGCCAGGGTTGTTTTTGCAAAACCGAAGCAGCATAATGTATTCAATGTCGAAATGATGAATCAGTTTATTTCTGTTTTGGAAGATTTAAGCAAAGACAAAGACCTTAAGTGTGTTGTTTTACAGGCCGAAGGCAAGAGCTGGTGTGCTGGTTTGGATGTTGGGGATCATAAACCTGAAAATGCCGATGAAATGATTGCTGTGTTCAATAAGTCATTGAAACTTATAGGCGATTTTGATATTCCAACCATTGCC
>CAYTAQ010000193.1:0-7222 GCA_964435695.1 uncultured Desulfobacterales bacterium
TTAACCTTAATTTGAATTATCATTAATAAATTCAAAACGCTGCTCGTAATACCTAAAGCCGTGTTAATAGTATAGGTCGATAATAAACTTCAATAGCAAATATAGCTCTTAATAATCCTTTAGCAAGATTCATAAAATTACTTAACACTTAGTTGGACCTATTAACGCTTCCTGCTAAAAGATAACATTTAAAAAGCAAAATTGTCATCCATACTTAGGGAATTACTAACGTGAAATACCCTGGTCCTTTAACGTCTCCGGGCGTCCAAGTTAAAGCATATACATTCGCATCATTTTTCAAATGAATTGTCGGAGAAGAAACACTCGGTCCTCCTCCCCCGGCCCCAGCGCTAGTATCTTTCGTTATGCCAGCGATTACAAAATCTGTTCCTAATACGGATGGCCAGCCTGCATCATCTGGAAGATCAGCATATTGTCCAGAAATACCACCATTTAGGGCATTCTGAGCAAACCCCAGCGCAATCTGGCCGTTCAATTCGCCAACGGCGCCTAGGAGTGCTTTGCTTCTTGCCTGGTCCTGCATATCAAAAAATTTGGGAACTGCTACGGCAGCTAAAATGCCGAGAATAACCAGAACGGCAATGACTTCAACCAGCGTGAAACCTTCATTATTTCCCATTCGTTTTTTTGTTTTTTTCACATCACGGTCCATTTTTGTCTCCTTAAATAAATTGAATAATGGTTGTTGCGTCAAAATATGATTAACTTGCAGAAAGTAATAAGCATAAATAATGCCAGCTAAGATTTATATTTGAAAAAAAAGATAAAAAACAAATCATAAAAAAATAATAAATTAATAATATCAAGAAAATCAAGCTGTTAAAATAATAAATAAATATACACAGACAAAACAATCATTGTAAACAAAACACGTTGAAATGATTTGAAATATCATAAAACAGCAAAAAATGTAGTTTATATTCTACAAATTATTGTATTTAAAGGATGCTGTCTCAATGCCATATTTCTTAATACGATGCCATAGGCTGCGTTCTTTGATACCCAGAATTGCGGCCGCTTTTTTTTGAATGCCATTCGATTTTGTAAGCGCCTCGATAATAATGCTTTTTTCCAATTCTTGAAGACGTCGATCCAGATTCAAACCTGACGGCAGTTCTTCTATTTTAACTTTGGCCGAATTTCCCATAATGTGCGTCACGGCGGAAGGCAGATGTTTTGGTTCGATAACACCATTCGACAATACAGTCGCCGCTTCAATAGCGTTTTCAAGCTCTCTCACGTTGCCCGGCCACTCATAGGATGTCAGGAGCTGCATGCTAGCGGATGAAATTTTGTGTTCTTTTCCTTTTTTTCTCAGAAAATTATCAATCAGGAGCGGGATGTCTTCTCTTCTTTCCCGAAGCGGCGGGAGATATATGGTAAAAACGTTCAAGCGGAAATAGAGGTCTTGTCTGAAAGCTCCTTGTTCCACCAGCTTGGGTAAATCGCGATTGGTGGCCGTGATGAAACGTACATCCACCTGGATCGGATTGACACCGCCGACGCGTTCAAATTTGCCTTCCTGGACGGCCCGCAACACTTTTGCCTGGGTTTCCAATGGCATGTCACCAATTTCATCCATAAACAGGGTGCTGGCGTGGGCCAATTCAAATTTTCCCGATTTTTTCGATGTTGCGCCGGTAAACGAACCTTTTTCATGCCCGAAAAGCTCGCTTTCCAATAAACCCTGGGGGATGGCCGCGCAGTTCAACGCAACAAACACTTTTGATTTGCGCTTGCTGTGCCGGTGGATGGCGTTGGCTATCAGCTCTTTGCCGGTGCCGGTTTCACCCAGGATCAACACGCTGGAATCGGTTTTAGCAACCTGCAGAATCTGTTTGAGCACCCCCCGGATGGATGTGCTCAAGCCTACAATCTCCGGAAACAACTCCCTGGCCTCCACCTGGCTTAAAATTTCAGTGACCTGATCGAACAATTGCGAGAAACGGCTCATGTCATCCTGGTTTTTACTTTTAATTTTTTCTTCTTTGGTGCGACTGATTACGCCGAGATTTTCCGTGTTGCGTGCAAAGCGTTTCATGGGATCGATAATAAATTTGACGATCAAAATGCCGAAAACGGCAGTTACGAGCATCATAATCGTACCCCAGAAAGCCACCGGCCAGGAAGGATCCAGGTTTCTCTTGAGGTAATAGAAGGTAATATTGAATGAAAGGATTGTTGCCAGAATGGAGATCCCGGCAATAATGACCGGAATAATGACGTAAAGACTGATGTTGAAGCGGATGTCGCGCATGATAATTCGATGTCGCATTCTTTGCGTATAAAGGTTAAAAAAAGAGAATAAACCGAAAAGGCGCTAAGGACGCTAAGGAGAATTTTATGATTTTCAGAAAGAGACCCCTGAAAATCAAAACCCCGCCTTTCTATGGAAGCAGCGCCCTAATTTTTCACACCATCGAGGTATTTTCTCAGAAGCAACAAGGTTGTTTTTCCCTGGTCGGGTTTCTTGGACCAGGAAAAAGAAAAAAATCCTTCGTGTCCTTTGCGTCTTGGCGGTTCAAGCTTTTGCTCTATCGCGCCATCTTTGTCATATCCCACATGGGGAGATAGATTGCGAGTGCAAAGAATCCGACCACGACGGCCAGGCCGATGGTGAGAATCGGCGCAATGGCATCGGAAAGCTTTTTCATGGCATATTCCATTTCTGCATCATAGTGCGTAGCGATTTCTGAGAGCATTTCTTCCAGGTTGTCGGATTCTTCGCCGATGGCTATCATGTTAATTACAAGCGGCGGAAAATATTTGGCGGATTTTAGGGGTTCTGCCAGACCCCTTCCTTCTTCAAGGCGCTCGGATACAATGCTAAATTCCCTTGAAATGGCGGAGTTGCCGATGGTTTCCGTCAAAATGCGGATACAATCCAGAACCGGCACACCACTGGTCTGTAATATGGAAAAGATACTGGCAAAGCGGGCCATGGCGGCTTTAACAAAAAGGGTTCCGATCAACGGCAGTTCCATGAAAATAGAGTCTCTTATATATTTGCCCTGATCGGTTTTAAGATAATAGCGCAAAAATACAACAGCGGCGATAACGGCTAACAGCAGTATGAACCAGTAATTGGCTAAAAGCTGGTACAGTGCCATACATATCTGGGTCGGCAGGGGCAGAACGAGGTTGGCCCTTGTAAATATGCCCACGAATTTTGGAACGACGAATGTTAGCAAAACAAAGAAGGCAATGCCCAGAAAAGCCAGTACGATGATGGGGTATTGAAATGCCGATTTAATATCGGATTTTACCTTGTGCTCGTGCTCGAGAATGTAGATGAGCCGTTCCAGAATTTCAGGCAGGGCCCCACTGGCCTCTCCGGCGCGCAGCATGCTGCAATACAACGGTGAAAAGGCTTTGGGGTGTTTGCGAAACGCATCATGCAGACTCGATCCTTCCTCGACGTCTTCGTAGATGGCGAGGATCATATTGCGCAACGCAACATTTTCGGTTTGATTTTCCAGTACTTTCAAGAGCTTCAATATGGGAACGCCGGCCCGGATCATTGTCTTGAGCTGTTTGGTAAAGAGAATCAGTTCAGAGGGTTTGATGGGGGTGAATCTTTCTATAAGTTTACGGATGAATGCGCCGGAAGCGACCTGTCCCTTTTCCATTACTTTGGTTGGAATAAATCCGCGGGCGCTCAGCACATTGTTTGCTATTGCCAGGGAATCCGCTTCGATTTCACCGGTTACGACATTGCCGCTTTCATTGAAGGCTTGATATGAGTAGAGTGCCATTGTTTTTAATTCTTAATTTTGAATGTTAAATTTTTAATTAGATTAATAGGGTTCCAAGGGTCAAGGATTCAAGAGCACGAGTGAAAAAATATTCATTTTCAATCCACTTAACCCATCAAACTCAATAAACGTAGCGCAGAGCTTCAGCTCTGCCCGGAATAATCCGTTTTGGCAGGTCTAAAGACCTGCACTACATTACCATAACCCGTTTTGGCAGGTCTAAAGACCTGAACTACATTACATTGAACTAGGTAACGCCTTAAACCCAACGAACCCGCCAGGGGCGTTTAGACGATGACGGCGGATGCGGCTTCCTCCAGGCTTGTAATTCCCTGAAACACTTTTTTGGCGGCATCATCCTTCAGCGTCTTCAAGTTGCCGGCTGCAATGGCCGCACGTGCAATCTCCTGTGATGATTTTCGCTGCAGAATCATATCCTGCACCATTTCATCGATAATCAGTATTTCAAAGACGCCGATTCTTCCCTTGTAGCCTTTATCCATGCAATTGAAACATCCATTGCCCTGCATGAAATTTGCATTTTCAATATCCTTCAGATCCCAGTACTCAAGGGCGGCAGCAGGCGGTTCGTAGGGCTTTTTACAATAGGGGCACACTTTTCTGATCAGGCGCTGCGCAATCGATACCAGCATGACCGAAGAGACCAGGAATGGTTCGATCCCCATGTCGATGAACCGGGTGATGGCGCCGGCGGCATCGTTGGTATGAACCGTGCTGAGCACCCTGTGGCCGGTCAATGCGGATTGAACGGCGATGGAAGCTGTTTCCGGGTCCCTGATCTCACCGACCATGATGACATCCGGGTCCTGCCGCATAATGGATCGAAGTCCGCCGGCAAAGGTCATGCCCGCCTTTCGATTGAGCTGAATCTGTCTGATTTTGTTGATTCGGTATTCAACCGGGTCTTCAAGGGTAATAATGTTGATATCCGATTGATTGATCCTTTTCAGGATCGAGTATAATGTCGTGCTTTTTCCACTGCCGGTGGGTCCGGTGCTCAAAATCATGCCGTAAGGCTTGTTGATCATGGGTTCGAGTTTGCGGATATCCGCCATGGACATGCCGAGTTCTTCCAGAGAGTGAACGCCGCCGCTGGTATCCAGCAGACGGAGCACCATGTTTTCACCGTAAATGGTGGGTATCGTGGATGCCCGGATATTGATCTCTTTTTGATCCATTTTGATGGTGAATCGGCCGTCCTGGGGGATTCTGGAAACGGAAATATCCATGTTGGCAAGGATTTTCAAGCGCGAGATGATCAGCAGGATCATGGTTTTCGGCGGGGCCGGCAGTTCGTGCAGTTTTCCGTCCACCCGGAATCTCACCTGAACGTAATCCTTTTCCGGACTGATGTGCACATCACTGGCGCCTTCCCGAACCGCCTGGGATAGAATTGAATTGACCAGACGAACCACCGGCGCCTCGCCCGCCATATCCTGCAAAGAACTGACCTCGATATCCTGCATAGACGGCCGGGCTTCTTCGTCTTCATCGTCCCTTTCAATCTGCATATCCTGCATGCCTTCGAGAACGCCGTCAATACCGGAGTAAGTTCCGTAAAGGCTGCTGATAAGATGATTCAGCTCCTGATAGGTACAGATTACGGCCTCCGCCTCCGTGTTGGTATAGACTTCAATGGCATCCATGGCGTTGATATCCATGGGATCCGTCATGGCGAGCGTCAAAAGAAATTTGGTTCTTTTTAAAGGTATGGCCTGATATCGCTGGGCAAGTTCCAGCGGAATAATTTTCGACAGTTCGATATCGATGGGATAATCATCCGGCTGGTACTTTTTTATTTTTAGCTGTTGGGATATAATATCCACAACTTGTGAACCACTGACAAAGCCTTCCCGGACAAGATACTGGCCCAGCTTCATATTGGTGCGTTTATGGTCGATAATGGCCTGCTTGAGCTGGTCCTCGTTCAGCAGTCCGGCTTCAATGAGCATCTCTCCTAATTTCTTTTTAATTTTCACTTTTTTCTCTCTATGGTTTGAGCTGAATTCGTAAAAACGCGAATTCAGCTGGTTTTAGGTTTTAAGTTTTAGGAATTAGGTTAGACAATTATAGCGAAATAGTATCTTCCTTGTAGCTACGGCAACCTCGACAATCGCTTAATTCAGGATTTAAGAATGCTTAACACTTAACACCCAAAACTTAAAACATTATCATCATGTTCATTTATTTAACACTGAATACGGGCTTGCGTAAAACACGGTTTGCGAATCCCAGTCGGAAATAACGCGGGCAGTCGCCTTGAGTTCATTCGGCAGACTATTTATTTTATTAATGGCCGATGCCTCATCGTAAAAATACTGGCTGAGAAGCAGCGAAAAATTGAGCCCCGTAGACTGGTTCCAATAGGGCACCAGACGTGAAAGGGGAGCGTCTGCCGGATAATTTCTAAGCCGGTTGAAAGCTGCTTCGATGTTGTCTTCGTTCCCAATTTCCACCCACCATTGCTTAAGCGGCTGTTGTTTCACACGGGCCGGAACCGCCGGAAAGAGAATGACCTCCTCAACATTGATGGTGTCAGGATCAGAGATGTGCGGATTTATTCGAATCAGGGATTGTAAATAAACAGAATTGAAGACACCGTATGTTTTTTGAATCAATCCGCCGAGGGTTTCCTTGCGCTTAACGCGTAATTGTCCTAACACACCCGGAGGCGTGTCTGCGCGTTTTTCAAGATTGCTTTTTACGATGGATCCGGGGAGTATTTTTTCAGACGCAGTTTGCATGGTTTCGGGTTGCTGCATAATCTCTGGATCGATTGACGCGACGCGGGTATTTTCATGTTTCAAGGTTTCGGATGCGGCAGGTTCAACAACCTTATTTTGCGGGCGCAGCGGTATTGCCGAAGCATCCGGTATGGATTTCCGGATGGCGGATTGCTGCATCGGTTGACGCCCAGGTTCGCCGGCTATGGGCGTCTTCTCAAATTGCGGCAGCCATTTTGGGACATAAATCGATAGGCCTGCTAAAACAAGCAAAATCAGTAAAGCATATTGCCAGGATCGCCTGGGTTTTGAATCGAAAACCCGTTGGATGCATGATCGAACCAAAAACCAGTTCGCCTTGTTTTTATTTTGTATGATCATCGTCAGGATGCTGTTATGACACAAATTGACGATTTTGCGGGGATAGCCTTTGGTTGCACGGTATATGGCCCATAATGCCGGACCGGTAAAAATCGAGAGTCTTTTGGGTGCCTGGGTGGATTGATTCAGTCGGAATTGAATCATGGAGCGCGTATCCTGAAAATTCATCGGCTCCAGCAGGTGAAGCAAATTGATGCGATCCGCGAAATTGGCATGCGCTTTAAGGGTATTTTGAAATTCCTTTTGTGCAAAGATGGCGATCTGCAGCAGTTTGTGCTCGTTAGTTTCAAAGTTTAAGAACTCTCTGAGCAATTCAAGACA
>CAYTAQ010000194.1:0-7177 GCA_964435695.1 uncultured Desulfobacterales bacterium
ACGTGAAGGCGGCCGGACGGTAGGGGCCGGAGTGGTAAGCGAAATAATCGAGTAACGGCGGAGGAATTTACCGGTGAGAATAATCGTGACACTTGCATGTACGGAATGCAAAAGAAAAAACTATACGACTACCAAGAACAAAAGGACAACGCCGGATAAACTTGAATTCAGCAAATATTGCAGGTTTTGTCGAAAGCACACCGCGCACAAGGAAACAAAGTAGCGCGCCGATGGTTCATTCGTCGATAGAGAACGAACAACCAGGGATGCAGGCCAGTAGCTCTAACGGTAGAGCGTCGGACTCCAAATCCGGGTGTTGGGGGTTCGAATCCCTCCTGGCCTGCCAAGCTTTTTTTCAGAAATGATGCTTTTGGAATTCAAGATTTCAAATAAAACGTCGAACATGTTCTTTATAACGACCATCCACCTTTTTTAGGAGAAGCATGGGACGGATAATACGGAAGAAAACAACGAGTAAAAAGAAGCCAAAGAGTCTTAGCACGGATCTGACTTCAAAACCGGTGAAAAGCAGCGATGTTTCGAAAAATCAGGTCGCGAAAAGCAACGGTTCTTCCGGGGATGCCATGATTAAAAAGATAATCCCCCTTATGAAGAAGAGTTCCACCGGTACCAAGGTCGCCGCGGGCAAGCAGAAAAAAAATATCGTTGATAAAAGTATGCAATTCCTGAGGGAAGTGAAAATAGAACTGAAAAAGGTCACATGGCCCTCCAGGAAGCAGACAATTGGATCTACCGCGGTTGTCATTATACTCGTTGTGATCATTTCCATTTTTCTCGGGATGGTAGATTTCGGTTTGTCGAGCCTGATTCGCGTAATTCTTCAATAATAAAAGGAGAGAGAATAGATGGCTCTTAAGTGGTACATCGTCCATGTTTACTCGGGATTTGAAAATAAAGTCAAAGCAGCTTTAGAAGATCGCATTGTCTCTTCTCCACATCCGGAAAAGTTCGACGAAGTGCTCGTTCCCACAGAGGAAATTGTTGAACTGGTAAAGGGGAAACGCAAAACCTCATCAAGGAAATTTTATCCTGGCTATATTCTGGTAAAAATGGAGCTTGATGACGAAACCTGGCATATTGTTAATGATACGTCCAAGGTCAGCGGTTTTTTGGGAGGAAGAGAGAAACCGACGCCGATAACCGACGAAGAGGCTGATCAGATATTAAACCGGATGGAAGCCGGAAAAAATAAGCCGCAACCGAAATACTACTTTGAGTCGGGTGATGAAATTCGCGTGATAGACGGTCCGTTTACGAACTTTAACGGAACGGTGCAGGAAGTTAACCCTGAAAAGGGAAAAATAAAGGTTCTGGTGAGCATTTTCGGGCGATCGACACCAGTCGAATTGGAATTCGTACAAGTCCAAAAAATTTAGACAATCCTGAGCCGAGCGATTTTTCCCGAAGAGATGTGCCGAGATCTTGATGGAGGAGGGTTCGCAAAAAACGTAGGCAGACCAATGGATCTGTCGAGGGTTTTTGCGAACCCTTGATCCGCGAGAGATCGGTGCAGATCGAGAGAAAAATCGCTCAGCTCAGGAGAATATCAGGAGTAATGTGAGAAATGGCTAAAAAGGTTATGGCACAGATTAAACTTCAGGTTCAGGCCGGCAAGGCCAATCCATCCCCTCCAATCGGACCGGCATTGGGGCAGCATGGTGTTAATATTATGGATTTCTGTAAAGCATTTAACGCCAGAACTGCAAGCGAAGAAGGGATGATCATACCTGTTGTTATTACCGTCTTTCAGGATAGAACGTTCAAGTTTATAACAAAGACGCCACCGGCATCCATTCTTCTTAAAAAAGCCGCCAAGATTGCAAAAGGCGCCGGAGATCCCAAGAGAGATCGCGTCGGCAAGGTAACCCGGGCGCAGGTGGAAGAAATAGCAAAACTTAAAATGGTGGATCTGAACGCAAATGATCTGGATGCAGCATGCAACATTATTGCCGGTACGGCGAGAAGCATGGGAATCGAAGTGGAATAATTTCTTGAATATTGCGTGAAAGATATCGTCTGGGTGACGATGGTTAAACTTCAATGGCAAGAGGGAGTGAATAAAAAAATGCCGAAACGGGGTAAAAAGTATCTAGCAGCAGCTGGAAAGCTGAGCAAGGAAAAACCGACTGTCGTCGATGCGGTGCAGCAGGCTATCGAATCATCATACGCTAAATTTGATGAGACGGTAGATGTCGCTGTTCGTCTCGGCGTGGATCCACGGCATGCGGATCAGATGATTCGTGGATCTGTGATTCTCCCCAACGGAATCGGAAAGGAAGTCAGAGTCCTTGTTTTTGCAAAAGGGGAAAAGGAAATCGAAGCTCAAGAGGCCGGGGCGGATTTTGTTGGAAACGACGACCTCATTGAGAAGATCAAAGGCGGGTGGCTTGATTTTGATAAAGCAATAGCCACGCCCGACATGATGGGTTCCGTCGGAAAGATCGGCCGGCTTCTCGGACCGCGGGGTTTAATGCCCAATGCAAAGACCGGAACCGTGACATTCGATATCGGGAGAGCCATCAATGAACTCAAGGCCGGAAAGATTGATTTCCGTGTTGAAAAAACAGGTATTGTTCATGCACCTATGGGTAAAGTTTCTTTTGGTTTTGAAAAGGTACTGCAGAACGTAACAGCGTTTTTAGAAACCATCATGCGTCTCAAACCGGCGTCCAGCAAGGGAATCTACCTGAAAACAATTGCGATCTCGACAACGATGGGACCCGGAATTAAGATTGATATGGCCTCTGTGAAAGATCTTTTCAAATAGACCGTTCCTTTTAGGGGAATATCTCGATTTTGAATCTGTCAATCCTATTCAATAAACAATCATCGCCTGTTTATTCAGCTTTTTCGCTGGCGGCATGGTTTATTTATATATAGATGGATGTGATGAAAAAAATCTTGTCAAAGACCGTAGGTGCACAGTCCGTGCTTAATTGGCAATGCCGTCCTACCGAGACTGTTTATTGATGATGGACTTGATGATAAGGTAGCGTGATTTTATTTCCGACACGACATGCGGCATTTCGTGTTCAGGAATGGCGATTTCGATACCGCAACATCAGATCCGCAATAATTTGTCTCCTCCGGTTTTTTTCAGAAAATTAGGAAGGGGGTGTAAAAAAGCTTTGAGATTAAACGAAAAGATAAAAATTGCAGAAGATCTTAAAGAAAAATTCTCTAAATCAAAGGTCGTCATCGTTACTGATTACAAAGGGATGAATGTTACAACGATCAATGCCCTGCGAAGAAAACTCAGGGACGTTGAAATCGAGTATCGGGTTGTCAAAAACACCCTGTTGATTCGGGCGTCAGAAGATACGGATGTAGCGACGATCAAGGAGTTTTTCAAAGGTCCCAGCGCTGTGGCTATCAGTTATGATGACCCGGTTATGCCTGCAAAGGTGTTGACCGAATTTGCGAATGAGAACAAGAACCTTACGATCAAAGCCGGCGTCATGGGAAACAGGTTGCTGGATATCAACGACATCAAGTCCTTGTCTTCCCTGCCTTCACGCGAAGTGCTTTTAAGCCAGGTGCTTTCAGCGATGAATGGCGTTCCGACCGCTTTTGTTCGGGTACTTAGCGGAACAATAGGTCAATTTCTCAATGTACTTACAGCAATAAAAGATCAAAAAGAGGCTGCATAACAGCCGTTAATTGAAAAAGAATTTCTGGAGGAAAATAGAAATGGCGGAAATTACCAAAGAAGATGTTATTGAATTTATAGCAAATATGTCTGTTCTGGAACTTTCGGAACTCGTAAAGGAAATGGAAGAGAAATTCGGTGTATCAGCTGCGGCGCCTGTTGCCATGATGGCTGCAGGACCGGCTGATGCAGGTGCCGGCGCACAGGATGAAGAACAAACTGAATTTGATGTCATTCTGACCGCGGCAGGAGATAAAAAGATCGCTGTCATCAAAGAAGTTCGAGCGATAACCGGCCTGGGGTTGAAGGATGCCAAAGCGCTCGTTGATGATGCTCCGAAACCCGTTAAAGAAGGTATCGCAAAAGAGGAAGCCGAAAAAATAGTGGCACAGCTTGAAGAAGCCGGCGCTCAGGTGGAAATGAAGTAAAGGGTCCGTTGGCCCGTTTAACTCGTTTAGCCCGTTGGCCCGTGCAGCCCGTTCACCCGTTTAACCCGGGTGAACCGGCCAAACGGGCAAACGGTAAAGAGAGAACCTCATAAATGTTTGGAGATACCATGTTGGAAAGACCTGCGGTCATAAGTCGTATTCGTAAAAATTTCGGCAAGATACATAAGATCGTTGAAATACCCGATCTTATCGGTATGCAAAGGGAGTCCTTCAGCCGGTTTTTGCAAAAGGATGTACCACCTGAAAAAAGAGAAGATATCGGCTTGCAGGCTGTGTTCAAATCTGTTTTCCCAATCAAAGATTTTACCGGGAGCGCATCTCTTGAGTTCGTCTCCTACAGGTTTGCGGAAATCAAGCACAGCGAAGAAGAATGCGTTCAACGGGGTATGACCTATGAGCTGCCTGTTCGGATAACGGTGAGGCTAGTTGTATATGAAGTAGATAAAGAGTCCGGTGTTTCAAGCATCCGCGACATCAAGGAACAGGAAATTTATTTTGGCACGATACCCTTGATGACTGAAAAAGGGACATTTATTATTAACGGTACTGAACGCGTTGTGGTCAGCCAGCTTCACCGGTCATCGGGCGTATTCTTTGATCATGATAAAGGCAAATCCCACACCAGCGGCAAAATTATTTACAGTTCCAGGATCATTCCGGTACGCGGATCCTGGATCGACATGGAAGTAGATCCAAAGGACATTTTATACATACGGATCGATCGACGCCGTAAATTTCCCATCACCATCCTGTTTAAAGCATTCGGTTTCACCACGGAAGATATCCTTTCCTACTTTTACAGGACCGATACCATTTTGATTGAAGGCAAAAACCTATTCAAAAAATTCGACCCTGATTTGCTGAAGGGTCAGCGGACAAGCAAAACCATCAAGGATCCTAATACCGGAGAGCTGATTGTTAAAAAAGGACGTATCTTCACGAAACGGTCGATCAAGCAGCTATCAGCTGCCGGAATTGAAGTAATTCCCGTGGATAGAGAAGAACTGGACGATAGAATTTTTGCTCACACCCTGTTGAATCCCCAAAGCGGTGAAACCATTGCGAAACCCAATGATGTCATGGATGGCGAGATCTTCGACAAAATTACCGCGGCCGGAATCACTGAGTTTGATTTGATTTACATCGATGGCATCTCAGTCAGCGATTGCATCCACAAAACGATTAATTTAGACAAAGTAGAAACTAAAGAAGAGGCACTGGTAGAAATATACAGACGGTTGAGGCCCGGAAATCCGGCCACCCCGGAAGTTTCCCAGGACTTTGTGGATCATCTCTTCTTTAAATCCGCGTACTATGATCTTTCCAGCGTCGGGCGGCTCAAGCTGAATCTGCGGTTGGGTATCGATACGCCGATATATCTTCGAACACTCAGAAAAGAGGATATCCTCTTAACGGCGAAAACCCTTCTTGAATTGAGAGACACCCAAGGGGTTGTGGATGATATTGACCATCTTGGGAATCGACGGGTTCGTGCCGTCGGCGAACTTTTGGAGAACCAGTATCGCATCGGGCTCGTGAGGATGGAACGAGCCATTAAAGAGCGAATGAGCTTGCAGGAAGTTGATGCATTAATGCCGCATGATCTGGTGAACCCGAAACCGGTGTCGGCAGTTGTAAAAGAATTTTTCGGCACCAGCCAGCTCAGCCAATTTATGGACCAGACCAATCCCTTATCGGAAACAACGCATAAGCGAAGGCTGAGTGCTCTCGGACCCGGCGGATTGACACGTGAGCGTGCCGGCTTTGAAGTGAGAGACGTGCATCCGTCGCATTATGGAAGAATCTGCCCGATTGAGACGCCGGAAGGACCGAATATCGGGCTGATCGTATCGTTGAGCACTTACGCGCGGGTAAATGATTATGGGTTTATCGAAACACCTTATAGTGTTGTTAAGAACGCCACTGTCACCGAAGAAGTCAAATTTCTGAGTGCATTCGAAGAAAAAGAACATCCCATTGCGCAGGCTAATGCATCCCTCAATGAGAAAAAAGAGTATGTGAACCCATTGGTGACTTCCCGCGTGGCCGGTGAATTCATGATGATCGAAAGGGATGATATCGAGTTGATGGATATTTCGCCGAACCAGTTGGTGAGTGTGTCCGCATCTTTGATCCCGTTTCTTGAAAATGACGACGCCAACAGGGCGCTCATGGGCTCCAACATGCAACGTCAGGCGGTTCCGCTGATGATGAATGAAGCGCCGCTTGTCGGTACGGGTATTGAAGGGGTTGTCGCGAAAGACTCCGGCGTGACCATTGTCGCTGCAAGGGACGGCGTTGTTGTGGATGTGGATGCAGCCCGAATCGTTTTGGCCCACGATACGTCGGACGGCGAATTTGACAAACCGGTTACCATATACAACCTAAACAAATTTATCCGGTCCAATCAAAACACCTGTTTCAACCACCGGCCCATCGTCAAAAAAGGTCAGCAGGTGGCCAAGGGGCAAATTGTAGCGGACGGTCCGGCCACCGACATGGGAGAGCTTGCCCTTGGAAAGAATGTTACGGTGGCATTTATGCCATGGGGCGGCTACAACTTTGAGGATTCAATTCTCGTCAGCGAGCGTCTGGTGAGGGACGGTATTTATACTTCGGTTCATATTGAAGAATTCGAGGTTGTGGCAAGAGATACCAAGCTTGGTAAAGAAGAGATTACGCGAGACATTCCGAATGTGGGTGAAGAGGCCCTTAAAGACCTGGATGAAAGCGGTATCATACGTCTTGGTGCAGAGGTTGTTCAGGGCGACATTCTTGTGGGGAAAATTACACCCAAGGGCGACACTCAGCTATCACCCGAAGAGAAATTGTTACGCGCCATATTCGGTGAGAAGGCCGGAGACGTGAAAGATACATCGCTCAGAATGCCGCCGGGCGTGGAAGGAACTGTTATTGACGCAAAAGTTTTTTCAAGAAGAGGCACGGAAAAGGATGAGCGGACGCAGTTAATTGAAAATGAAGAGATTGCTTCACTTGAAAGAGACAGAGATGACAAACTGACGGTGTTGGAAGACCTGGCCCGGGAAGAATTGTCAAA
>CAYTAQ010000195.1:0-7141 GCA_964435695.1 uncultured Desulfobacterales bacterium
AGTTTGATACCTGATAGTTACACAATAAATTTGTGCCGGGGTCATATTTCTTTTCTGCCATGATGATATTTCAACATGCAGGACCTTAGATGAGTAGAACATAGATATATTATGGGCGACAACTTTTCCAAATTGCTGTTCGATAAACGAGATCACGAGCTGATTCAGATCGTCAACGATGCACTGAGCGCTGACCGCCGGGGAAAATTTATTCGCAAGGTTTATTTCCCCCACCTGCATCCCCATGGCATCAAGGAAATGACTGAAACCAAGGGATTGCGCACTGCCTTCGCTGTGGCCCAGCTGCTCAGTTCCCTCGAGATCGGAGGGGTTGATGATCGTATCAACGCATTGCGCTCACTGCGCCATGAGGTGATTGACACTGCAGAGGGTCCCCTGGCCAAAAACACGGCCCGGGTGCTGCTGCAGATTATGAAGGATCTGGTGCGGGCGAGCGGTGATTACCACAAACAGCTGGAACTGGCGCACGAATTTCGACGGACGGCTTCGAGTAAACCGCGCATTGTACGCCAGCAACTGCGACAATACCACCTGCTGGAAATGCCTGAGGAATGGAATCAGATCACCTTTGACGACCATGTTCATGATGCCAACACGAAAGGACGCAAGTCTTCCACGCACCTGATAATGGATGCCTGGATCAAAGGGATCAGACGGCTGAGCGTAATCCATTACAACTACATCGAACCGCGCTTTGCGTCAGAGTTGCTGGAAGCGGCGCAAATATTGGACATCGACATTCGGATCGGAATAGAATTTTCCAGCCGCTGTCATAACAAGTATGCTCAGTTGATCTGGGTCCCCCGGGGGTTTACGGATGCTCAATCCTTTTTGTGCTTCCTGGCCGAACCGCCTGTGATTGAGCTCATGGAGGCCGGACGCCGTGCCTCCCTGTACCAGCAGCAGCATGTCATGGATCTGCTGAATAAATTCAACGACGTGCATCTGCCTGCGCTTAACCAGAGATTCGGTATCGCTCTTGCGCCGATCAAGACCGGTGATTTTCTGACCTTTGTGGGCATCGGGCAGAAATCCAAACTTCACCTGTCCAAGTTTATCCATACCAAGCTTCTCAATGCACTCCAGAATCGGTTGACCATGATGCGTACCGAATATGCTGCAGCGGATGCGGGTCGGCAGGAGGAAATCATGCAGTGGATTCAGCAGACCAATGTATTGGACCTGGAATCACTGGTGAGCGATTACCTGGAGCCGGAAAACAATCCTGAGATCGCCGACCCGGAAATTCCTGCTGATGCTCCGGATGTTCCGGAGCTGCTGCAACTGAGCCCCTTTGAGCTCTTGAGCCGGCTGGCACGGCTGCACTCGGGATATCGAGTGACCCTGAACCTGACCAATCTGAAGGTCGAGGAAGTGCTGGAGCTGATTTATGATTGTCAGGGGATGATTACACACATGGAAATTTTTAATCTCAAGGATTATGCCACCGGCAAGACAACGCGCGTTGCCGACATCAGTCAGTTGATGCAGGCAATCAACGAAGGCAGCGCGATTCATCTCAAGCAGGTCATCCGCGAGATCATCAAGCGGATCAACAATGACATCGCCGACAATGGGAAGGCCCAGATCGAAAAACTCACAACGATTCTGTATGACATCGATACGCTCAAATCCTTTTACAGCGGGAACTCCCTCAAGGCACGTATCGGAAGTGATTCCACCGGAAGGTCCCCCCGGGTTCACGGCATGGGGCTGGCCATTAGAGAAACGTTGCCCAAAAGGGCCCTGAAGTCAATCGAGCGTGACCGGAAGCAGGATGTGCGCGAAATCATCCCCATCCAGATGACCGCCTGTAAAACAATGAAATTCATTTCCCAAAAAAGCGACATGCCGGCCGGTCAGCTAAGGTACTGGCTGACGGCTATGCTGTCGGGCAACAGCTGGCTGGGATTGACCTGCAGGGAAGGCTGGGAGGTGGATCCTTCGGCCACCCGGATAGCAAATCCGGGAAACATCGTCACCCTCGGGGGTGCTCAGGAGAAAATCGACAATCGCCTATGGCTTCACCCGCCCGAAGCAACTGCAGGACGCAATCGATTCCGCTGGCGCTACCTGAACTCCCATATGCAGAATGCGCTTAAGGTGATTATCGGATTTATACCGGCCTTCTTGACCTTTGCTCTGACCAAAGACTGGTGGTTGCTGGCATATTTCGGGGCCTTTATCTGGTTCGGCATTACCGGTCTGCGAAACATTTTGCAGTCGGTTCTGGGCGGCGGCGGCTTCAAACGGTCACCCTTGCTCAATTGGAGCGATTACGTCAGCTGGTCCCGCATCACCGACTCGCTGCTGTTCACCGGGTTTTCGGTCCCCCTGTTGGATTATATCGTAAAAACCCTTATCCTCGACCGTGTTTTCGGAATCACCACCGGAAATCAGCCGGTACTGCTGTACACATTTATGGCGCTGTCCAACGGTGTTTATCTGTCCGGCCACAACATCCTGAGAGGCCTGCCCAAGGGAGCGGTTTACGGCAATTTCTTTCGCAGCCTTTTGTCCATCCCCCTCGCCATCGGGCTCAACATGGTCATCGGGCACGTGCTATCGGCCGCCGGAGTCGCAGAAGTCAGCCCGGTATTGCAGAAATGGGCCGCCATCATCTCCAAAACCGCCTCGGATGTCATAGCCGGCATCATCGAAGGCCTATCCGACCGTTATAAAAATATCCAGGCCAGACTGCGTGAATATAGGATCAAATTCTCCCAACTGTTCGAAACCTATGCCAAGCTGGAGCTTCTCTATCCGGATGTGCAGACCTTCGAAATTCTCGATTATTCAGCCAAGACAGGGCATCGGGATAATGCCGAAGCCCGTGACCTGGAAAAAATCATCATGATTCACTCACTGGATCTGCTCTATTTCTGGATGTACCAACCACGTTCACGTTCGGCACTGCGCCAGTTTTTGGGCACCCTGACTGAAGACGAACAACACATCCTGGTCAGCAGCCAGTTTACGTTGCAGCAACACCGCAAAATCAGCCAACTGTTCATCGATGGTATCTTGGGCAACAACTTTCAGAAACCATTGTCTTTCTATCTGTCACGCTATGAAGGGTATCTGGAAGAAGTCAAACGCATGATATTCGACGGTCCCTCAGCCGATGCAATTGATGCTTCAGCACGGGAGCCTGATTTAAATTTGTGATACAGTTGTAACTTTTCTTGGATGGAATTTGCATGTCATTGCCAATTAACGATTATTTGCCTTTGTCGGCAAGCGTTGCCCGCTGGACCGCATGTTTGCCATATTTTTGGGAGATACCATCAATTGCCCTGTCTATTTTTTCCCAATTATTTCCGGTGAGGCTTTCGGCAGAAAACATGTCCATTTGAATAGGATCCAGATCGCTGGTTAAGGCGGATGCCCCCACGCCGATGAGACGAACTTTTTGAGACAACCGGTATTGATCCAAAAGCAGGGCGGCTTCCTTGTAGAGAATTTTCGAGGATTGCGTGGGGTTATGAACGGTTATACGCCGCGTGATCAGTCTGAAATTGTCGTGCCTGATCTTCAGCGTGATGGTTTTTGCCCACACATTCATTTTTCGCAGTTCCCGGCCGACGGTCTCTGATTGCTCAAGAAGGATCTTTTTAAGCTGCTGAACATCCAGGGTATCTTCCGTCAGGGTCCTTTCCGTGCTCACGGATTTGTGCTCAGATGTCGCTGAGACCGGTGTGTTATCGAGTCCTTTTGCCAGACTGATTAATCTCCCGCCGAATTTTCCGAATCTCCTGGTGAGCATTTCCGGAGGATATTTGTTCACATCTCCCAACATGTAAATACCGATGTTGTTCAAGTGCTGCCGGCTCAGTTTGCCAACACCGGGAACTTTATGGATCGGGAGGCGATCGATAAATTCCATCACGGCACCCGGTTGAATAACCATCATCCCATTGGGCTTATTCATATCCGAAGCGATTTTTGCCAGAAATCTCAGCGGCGCGACACCCACGGAGCAGGTAAGTTCAAGTTTCTGCCGGATGGTTTTTTTTATGTCGGCAGCGATGGATTCAGGGGCGCCGTGGATGCGCTCGCAGCCGCTGACGTCGAGATATGCTTCATCAATGGAAACCGCTTCAACAAGCGGCGAATAGCGTTTGAGTATCGACATGATCTTGGCGGAAACGTCCTTATAACGGGACATCCTGGGCGGAATAAATATGCCGTGCGGGCACTTTTTTTTTGCCTGAAATATGGGCATGGCGGAATGGACGCCAAACGCTCTTGCTTCATAGCTGGCTGCCGAAACCACGCCGCGGCGTGCTGCCCCACCGACAATGACACACTTGCCCTTCAGCTCCGGATGGTCCAACTGCTCAACCGAGGCATAAAATGCGTCCATGTCGATGTGAATGATCATTTTACAATTATGAATTGCCGCTTGATAAAAATTACAAATTTGTTATAGTGTCTCCGACGATAATTAAAGGCCTCAACTCGAGTTCTATGCCATAAAGCGCTCAAAACCGGAAAAAGGCATACAAAAATGGAAAAAATTGAAGAAATTACCTTATTGTACGAAATTACCAAAGCGTTGAATGAGAACCTGGACCTCAAAATATCATTGTATAAGGTTTTGGATATTTTGTCCAACTCTATGAACATGTTGCGGGGAACGATTACCATATTGGACCCGCTGAGGAATGAAATTAATATCGAAGTGGCCCATGGCATATCCAAACAAACGGTGGAAAGCGTCAAATATAAAATGGGTGAAGGCATTACAGGACGTGTGATCGAAAGCGGCGCTTCGCTGACCATTCCAAAAATCAGCGAAGAACCGCTGTTTCTCAACCGCACTGCCTCCCGAAAGAAAAAAATGGATCAGGAGATGTCCTTTATATGTGTTCCCGTAAAAAAGGGGAAGCAGGTCATCGGTGCATTCAGCGTCGATATCCCCTATGACAAGTCCTATGACCTGAAAAAAGGTCAAAAACTCATGTCCGTTATTGCAACCATGCTGGCGCAGTATGTCATCAATCTGGAGACCATTCGACTCGAGAAGGATCAACTTCGGGAAGAAAACCGAAGACTGAGAAATGAACTTGAAAATAAATACCGCATTACCGATATAATCGGAAACAGCAACAAGATGCGTGAGGTCTACCAAATGATATCGCAGGTATCGAGGAGCAATGCCACGGTTTTAATCCGGGGGGAGAGCGGAACCGGCAAGGAACTGGTTGCCAATTCGATTCACTATAACAGCTTGCGGACAAAAAACCCGTTTGTAAAAGTCAATTGTGCCGCCCTGCCCCATAACCTGATCGAAAGCGAACTTTTCGGGCATGAGAAGGGTGCTTTTACAGGCGCCATCAATAAGAAGCTGGGTAAATTTGAAATGGCGCACAAAGGAACCATATTTCTGGATGAGATCGGTTCCATCGGACTGGATGTGCAGGTCAGACTTTTGAGAATTCTTCAGGAAAAAGAATTTGAACGGGTCGGTGGACACCGCACCATCAAAACTGATGTACGGATCGTTGCCGCAACCAACAAGAACCTCGAAGAAGCCGTTGGAGAAGAGACGTTCAGGGGGGATCTCTACTATCGTTTGAATGTCTTTCCCATATACATGCCGCCGTTACGTGAAAGGAAGACAGATATTCTGCTCCTGGCGGATTACTTTCTTGAGAAATATTCCAACGAGAACAAAAAATCCATCAAACGCTTTTCAACGCCTTGTATCGACATGATGATGGAATATCACTGGCCGGGTAACGTAAGGGAGCTTGAAAATTGCATTGAACGCGCCGTGTTATTGTGTGACGGAGGCGTCGTACACAGCTACCATCTGCCGCCCACCTTGCAGACCGGAAAAGAGTCGAATACACTTCCCGAATTATCGATCGATGAAGCAGTGGGTAAGCTTGAACGCGAGATCATTGTAGATGCATTGAAAAATACCCGGGGAAACATCAGCCTGGCTGCCGATCTGCTCAAAACCACCGTAAGAAAATTTTCATACAAAGCCAAGCGATATGGTGTTGACTACAAGCACTACAGGTGATGAAAATAATATTGCGAGGTCAATAAATGCATTTAGTGATGTTTGATTTGGATGGTACGTTGATGAAATCCAATACATTGGACCTTCAGTGTTTCAGCGAAGCTCTTAAAAGTGTCATCGGCATCGAAAATATAGAAAAGGACTGGTCTCATTAAAAACATGTCACCGACAAGGGTATTATTTCCGAACTCGTGGCAACCGCAATGGGCTGGCCGGCAGCCGAGGATGAACTCTTAGATGTCAGGGATAAAATTCATCAAATACTTCAATATGAGATTGCGGTAAACGATTGGAAGTTTTCTCCCATACCAGGTGCCATCGACCTTCTGAATACGCTTTCGAATATCCAAAATTGTGGTGTGGCCATCGCCACCGGCAGTTGGAAAGAATTGGCGTATTTAAAATTATCAGCGGCGGGATTCGATGTCGTGAACATACCGCTTGCATCTTCTGATGACTCGCATCGCCGTGAGGAAATTATGGCTGCCGCCCTTAAACGGGCTCTGGGTATTTACGGTGTGCGGGCATTCGATACGGTTACGTATGTAGGCGACGGCATGTGGGATCTTAACGCTTCAAAAAAATTGGGGTATCATTTCATAGGCATCGGATTTAATAACACCCGTGCACAAATGCTGAAAGAAGGTGCCCTGCATGTTTTTAGCGACTTTCGTGATCAGAAAGCATTTTTATGTAAGATGAATAGCATTTGGGTTATATAACAAAATCTAAAAAATAGCGGTTGTCATAAAAATAAAAGTGCTGAAAGATACATCGTTGACGGTTAGTAACCCAAATCAAACGAAACATATTCATTAGAAACACGTAGCAGTTTTTTTCGTTGATTACATGTCCATAAGCCTTTAACGAAGTGCGAATCAGTGCTGATATTGAATATTTCTAATGAATATCAGTAAGATGTAATGATACAGTCTGAAACCATATTCTTATGAACATCTAACCTACAACAAATAGGGTGTATAACTGAGATTATTTTGTTATTATTTTTCCGTGTCATAGCGGTCCTCCTTTTTTTATTAGATAAAAATTTTCATGCTTATTATTTAGAGGATAGCTATGACATTT
>CAYTAQ010000196.1:0-7118 GCA_964435695.1 uncultured Desulfobacterales bacterium
CTCCTTTCTATAAAATGCTCAAAATTTTAAACTGGAGGATGTACCACTAAAAAAACGAGTTGTTCCTTCAGAAAAAAATCGCTCCGCAAATTAAAGGCGGAGCCAGGTTGAATAATTTATATTAGCACGTTTTATTACGAAAGCAAGCTATTTATTTTTTTTAAGATATTTTCTTTATCATTTCAAATGGCGCTGTCGTATTATCCGCAATCTGGAATTAAATTTACCCGGGATACATTATTTGGCCATCAACCGGGCGACCGCTTTTTCCAGGCCGTCAATGGACAGTTCGAACATGGGGAAAATACCTGCAATGGCCGAGATGGTCTGGGTGTATCCCCACATGTTCCGGGATATGGGATTGAGCCAGACACTGTGTCGGAAGGTATCGGCGATGAACTGCAGACATTCCATGCTTCGCTTGCCGCTCCTTTCTTCAAGATGGATGGATCCATCCGCGGCCATCAACTCATAGGGTGCCATACTGGCATCCCCCACGATAATAAAGCGCGTGTCCGGGTCAACTCTTGCGAACTCGTCAATCTTGAAGGCCTGCTTGTACCGTGCAGGGTCTTTCCAGAGTGTACTGTAAATGGTATTGTGGAAAAAGTATGTTTTGATATCTTTAAACTGGGCTCTGGCGTAATCAAAGAGCGTCTGCACCACCATCACGTATGGATCCATGGACCACCCGCCGTTATCGATGGCGAGAATCACTTTGAGCCTGTCCCTTAAATCCCTGTCGAAAACAATCTCAATTTCCCCCGCGTTTTTCATTGTCTGATAAATGGTGGCATCGATATTCACCTGATCTTTGGGCCCCGCTGGAATCAAGTGTCGCAGCCTTTTCAAAGCCTCACCGACCATGGACTGCGTGAGCGGTCCCTGCAGGGAATAATCCCTGTACCTGCGGTCCATCGCGACCTTTACGGCCGACCTGTTTCTTGATATTCCGCCGACGCGCATTCCGCCCGGGTGGTAACCGGAGTGCCCGACAGGGGATGTGCCGCCGGTACCGATCCACTTTCCTCCGCCGTGGTGTGCCTCAGTCTGCTCTTTGAGTCGTTCTTTAAAATACGCAATCAATTCTTCAGGGGAAAGCTTTTTCAACTTGGACTCGTCAATACCCAGGGCGTCAGCCAAAACCTTTGGATTCTGCAGCCATGTATCCAGCAGGGCCCTGGCCATTTCGTCAAGCTCATACCCCTCATAATCCGGCATCTCGGCGCCCTTGAAATGATGCGCAAACACCTGGTCGAAAAGATCGAAATACCGCTCACTTTTCACAAGGATGCTGCGCGATGACGTATAAAAATCATCCAGGGAGTTGATGAGACCCTTATCCAGGGCCTTGTGGAGTGTAAGAAAAGCTGTTGGACTGACAGGAACACCCGTCTCTTTCAGCTTATAGAAGAATTCGATAAACATAATTGGTCCGCGATGGAATGGATTTAGATCAGCCGGCGCCGTTCAGTTACAAGCTGCGCCCGTTTATAATCCTGGCTTTTTTTGAACAATACGCCCAAAAAAGGAACATCTCCTTTTAAAAGTTGCTTGGGTTTAAAATCAGGGTCGGCATCAAGGGCTCGGATCCAATTGATCAGTTCTCGGGTGGCCGGTCGTTTTTCAATGGCATCCAACTCTCTGAGTTTGTAAAATGTGGCAATGGCATTTTCGGCCATGTCCGTATCCAACTCCGGAAAATGAACACCAAGGATCCTGCGCATCATCTTGGGATCCGGGAATGCGATATGGTGGAAATTACATCGTCCGAGAAATGGATCAGACAAGTCCTTTTTGGCATTGGATGTAATAATGATGACCGGCCGGTTTTTTGCGGCAATGGTCTTGTCAATCTCAATGATGTCGAATTCCATCTGATCCAGTACGTCGAGCATGTCATCCTGAAAATCGGTATCAGCCTTGTCAATCTCATCAATGAGCAACACCGTCCGGGTATCCGCTGTAAATGCCTGACCGATCTTGCCCATCTTGATATACGCTTCAATGTCGCTGACATCCCGCCCTGAATCACTGAATCGACTGTCGTTCAAACGTGTCAAGGTATCATATTGATACAATGCCTCGATCAGCTTCATGCTCGATTTCACATTCAGCACAATGAGCGGCATCTGCAGGCTCTCGGCAATGGCATACGCAAGCATGGTTTTACCGGTCCCGGGTTCTCCTTTGAGCAACAACGGCATCTCGAGCGCCATGGATACATTCACGATACTGGCCAACTCTTCGTCCAAAACATACCGTCTTGCCCCTGTAAACGTCTTGTTATCTGTTCTTTCTAGCATGCATCAACCTCATTTCTGATTATTTCTGAAACTTTTTTTGTCAATTTAAGCACCTTTTTTGAAAAAGCAAGGCTTAATGATCCGGCACCGCAACTGGGCGTAATCATCGACTGATGTAAAATTAAAGATCGCTCAATACCCAATGATGATATTTTTTCAAGTTTTGAATAAAATTGTTCCAACAAGGAATCATGGGTTTCTTTTTGAATATCCTCAACATTCAATGTGGGGATCATCCCCCATGCCAACCAGCGGCCGGCTTTGAATAAATCGACAATATGTTCTTCATACAGAATAAATCGATCAAAAAAAGAATATGCATCAAAATTAATAATATCGGCCCCTGTCTCCATGATGATGGACCAATCGGTGTTGGCACAAACATGGATACCGGCAATACCGCCGGCACCATGAATCGCATCGACCACTTCCGCCAGACAATTTTTCACCGATTCCCGTGAAATGCTGATGAATTCGGAGGACCCGAAACCTGCCAGGGAAGGTTCGTCAATAAAAAGAATCACCGGCACACCGATGGCATAAAGCCTTTTAACCTGCCAGGCCGCCTTCATGGCAATGAGTTTGACAGCCATATCTCTCGTCTGATCATCGTAAAACAGCGCACGGCCATTCTGATCTTTCATTCCGGTGCCGAATGTAAACGGTCCTGTAATCTGGCCCTTGACACCCCTCGGTTTGACGGCCATGGATTCGATCCGTTCCAGAAATGCAAAAAAACCCTTGGTAGTACCCGGAGACAGGATAAACCGCGACGCATCATTATCCAGCCGGTTCTCTGCAACAGCCAGGTACTCTTCGTAGAAACAGAGCGTGCTTTCATCAAAACCTGTATCGGACGTATCAATGTATACATGTGTTTTTGACTGCCTCAGACCGGGAAACCCCGTTGCAAACTGGGTGAGCATCCCTTCTTCCGCCAACCCCGGCATCTGCACCCAATTCGGAATGTCCGGAACATATTCCAGGACCAGGTCGAGGGCCTCATCCATATCCATCTGAGGAAAGCTTCCGATGAGCATCGGACGACCTGCTGCCCCTATCTGTGACAGAAGCGAACGTTTCATGGCGCTCACGACTCCTTTTTAGCCCAAGAAAGGCCATTGGATAACAACAATCACTGAAAAAGACAATACCTATGAATCGATCACAAAATAAAAAAATGACATATCCGTCTTCGCTTTTTCAATCGAAAATTCCCGGTTTTATAAAATTTTGCAGCCGGATGCGTCCCCCTCTAAAAGATTGACACTGCCATGGCCCGGTGATATATTATTTGAATAGTTGAAAAAGAAAAAATATTTTAGGAGGAATACATGTTTGGAATAGGAATGCCTGAACTTATTATCATACTGGTGATCATCCTCATTATTTTTGGAGCGGGAAAACTGCCGGAGATCGGCGGCGGCATGGGGAAAGCCATCCGCAATTTCAAAAGCGCCACAACCGACGCCGATAAAAAAAAGGAAGAAAAAGAAAAAATAGAAGAAAAAAATTAAACTTGATTTTCGATAAATTTTCATGCCCTACCGAGAACAACGAAGATTGAAACAAACTTTGATATTGAAATACACCAGCTGCTCCCCCAAAAAAGCATGAAAATTTATCTAGAAGAATACACAAGAACCCTCTCAGGAAAACCTGTTTTCATCGCCTGCCGCGAAGGAATTTTAAGGGATCATTTTCATGACATCATGGCGGATATCAAATTTTTAGCCCGCCAGGGCATTGTAACAACATTTTTTCATAACATGTCCAACCGGTTCTCCAACCAGAAGCACTTTAAGGAGATTGCCTCGCGATTGCCTGAAACGAAAATTATCAAGGTGCTTCCTGATGTCGATTTTTATAATTTCGTGCTCGATTACAGCGAGCGCGTATTTAAAATCATCTTTCTGGAAAGAAAATTCCTGATTGATCAAAACGGAAAAAAAATCAACGCCATCAATACCCGACTGGCGAGGCAGTCCTTCAGCGGATATGCAGAACTCATCGGCAACCTCAATTTTAAAACCATCCTGGAACGGATCTGCCAAAAAATCGATACTGGCAGCTTTGACCGTGTCCATATACTTCCGGCAGGAAAACATGCGATCAAGCATGAGCTGTTTACCATTGAAGGATCCGGGACCCTTATTGCGAACAACTTTGAAGAACAGTTTGCTGCGGTAGACAACAACGAAGAAATCGAAATTGTAGCCGGCATCCTGAACATGTACAAACATGAAAAATTTTTAAAACCCCGTAACAAAACGTATATCAGGAAAAATCAAACCCAGTTTTATGTTACCAAACTCGACGGCATTATTGTCGGTTGTGTAGAAAAAAGAGAGCTGGATTCGGACACCGTCGAAATAGGCGCACTTGCCATTTCCACAAAATTCCGCAATCAGCGGGTCGGCGTATTCACGGTGGATTCATTCATACATGCGATGATTCACCAGGGGTATCGGCGATTTTTATCTCTCACCAACAATCCCAGGCTTGAAAAAATTTATCGAAAACTCGGATTTGAACGAAAGGATGAAAAAGCATATAGTGAAAGGCAGAAACAATCTCCGGGTGTAAACATGTACGTCAAAGAAATTTAATGGAAACGCCATGAAAGTAATCAATGAATTGTCAGGCACTGAAATCGCAATCGACGACATTCTAGCTCTTTACACTGGATCTCCCCCCCCATTCTCGGCGCAGTGTTGGTATAAAGCCGCTACGTTTGAGAAAGGCCTTCCCGAGCGGATTTACCCCAAAGAACTGGTTTTGCATGAGTTGAATCTCCTGCAAAACGGATATGATTTTTGGGCCAAAATCGATGACGGCCGGCCTGAAGGCGCCTGCTGGTTTCCCGCCAGAATCGATAATTGAAGCCGCCATACCACTGTTTTATTATCAATTAGCAATTATTGATTGACAGTTGACAATTATAGTGATGCTTTCATTAACATGCTGTTTTTATATATAATAATTAATTGTCAATTGCTAATGAATACTTGTTAATAAAAACATCCTCCCTAACCACCTGTTTCAAATAGCGACTTCTTTTTTTACACCGGCGCAACCCCTTGTTTCAGCCTATTTAAAAATACAATGAACAGCTTGAATTATACATGTTATTTATAGTTATTTATAGTTATTTATAGATGTACGTAGAAGCGAGTTATATCTCATAAAAATTATTGACTTTAAATTCTTTTAATGCACATATATCGACCGCGACCAGAAGCCCATAACATCATAATAAAACACAATGAAAAGGAGGAACCCTTGAAACAGTATTTTCTCTCAAACCGACGCATTTTTCTTGCGATTTTGATCAGCTTCCTGCTGCCGTTTCTTTTCTGCTCGGCGCCTGTTTTGGCCAAGGAAAAGGTCATCATCTTTAATGCCGGCAGCCTTACCGTGCCGCTGGCTGAAATAGAAAAACAGTTTGAAGCGCGTTTCCCCGACATCGACATTCTCCGGGAAGCCGGTGGCAGTACCAAAATGGCCAGAATGATTTCAGAGCTGCATAAGCCGGCGGATATCATGGCCTCCGCGGATTACAAAGTGATCGACAAAACGCTGATCCCCAAAAATGCCGCATGGAACATTCGTTTCGCATCCAATCAGCTTGTACTGTGTTACACAGACAAAAGCCGTCATGCCGGTGAGGTCAATCCAAACAACTGGTATGACATCTTAAACCGAAAAGATGTTGTCTGGGGGCATTCGGATCCGAATCTGGACCCCTGCGGCTATCGCAGCCTCATGGTACTTCAGCTGGCCGAAAAATTTTATAACCAGCCGGGATTGTACGATCGTCTTATTGCCAATCGACCCAAAGAGAATATCCGGCCCAAATCCGTAGAGCTCGTTGCAATGCTGAAAACGGGAAATATGGATTATGCCTGGGAATACCTTTCGGTGGCTGTGCAGCACAATTTGAAATATGTAAAATTGGACGACCACATTAACCTGGGTAATTATCAATATGACAAATTCTATGAACAGGCCGCGGTAAAGGTAACCGGGAAAAAACCCGGTACATGGATAACGTTGACCGGCCAATCCTGCACCTATGGAATAACCATTGTCAAGGATGCACCCAATCCCCAAGGCGCCGTGCTTTTCCTGGCATTCCTGCTCTCGCCGGATGATGGATTAAAAATCCTTGAGTCCATGGGACAACCGCCGTTCATTCCGTGCCGCGTCAATAGCGTTGAGATAAAGAACAGCCTGCCTGAGAAAATCGCTTCGCTGGTGGAAGTCAAGCCATAATCATTAAAATGGATAAGGCTTTAAAAACCATCTCAACTGATGTCAGCGCGCCACGTCGGAAAATTGATCTGTTTTTCTGGCTGACCCTGTCCAGCAGTGCGCTGATTATTGCATTTATCATTCTGCCGTTGGCTGAAATGATTTTTCAGCCAACGGCCGCCGATCTCGTGGAAACCATAAGCGACAAGGATGTGATAAAAGCTATTTGGCTCAGTATCTACACCGCGGCCTTATCCGCTTTGCTCGTCTTTCTCCTGGGTACCCCGTTTGCCTATCTGGTTGCACGAAAAGTGTTTCCCGGAAAAAAACTGATTGAAAGCATCATTGATCTCCCCATCATGATCCCTCATCCCGTCATCGGCATTGCCATGTTAAGCATGGCCGGACGGGACCACTGGCTGGGGAAACTTATGAACGTGATCGGTATAAGGGTCATGGGAAGCGTTACAGGGATTATCATGGTGATGGCTTTTGTGGGTCTACCGTTTTACATCAACACGGTAAGGTGGGACTAAAAGTGAAAGTTCTGTTTCGGTT
>CAYTAQ010000197.1:0-1383 GCA_964435695.1 uncultured Desulfobacterales bacterium
TGGTGCCGAGGGACAGAATCGAACTGCCGACACGGGGATTTTCAGTCCCCTGCTCTACCGACTGAGCTACCTCGGCGTACCCTTGAACAGAATGTGTATCTAATAAAACGATGAATTGATGTCAAGCTATTTTTATGCCGCTAATCCTGATAAGGTTATTCGTCAACTTTTAGGTATATGATGATTTAAAAACAGCAGGGCTGAAGCCCTGCACTACATTCCAGGCTCCCTTAGAAATGTAATGCAGCCTAAGGATTGTCGCCAAGTTTCATCCTGCAATATCATATCCGACCCAGATCGCCGAATACATACTGCATCAAAACGCATGCCGACAAAGCAGCGGTTTCCGCCCGCAATATTCGGGACCCCAGTGAAGCGGCTTGAAAACCCATGGATCTGGCTGCTTCGATTTCCTTGTCTGTGAACCCGCCTTCAGGACCCAACACAATACAGATCCTGCGGCTGTCCGCCGGATACGCATGGATCACGTTTTCCAGGGGTTCGGTTGCGTTTTCCCAGAAAACCACTTTTATTTGATGGGATTGTCCCAGTTTCAGCATCTCCTGATAAGCAATGATGGGGCCGACCTGAGTAAATTCACCTCTTCTGCTTTGTTTGAGCGATTCTTTAACAATGGTTTCCCATCGTTCCTGCCGGTCGACCCGTCGCTTTTGATCCGGGTTGGGAATCGATCGCTCGGCCATGAACGGGATCCAGCGTGCGATGCCGAGTTCGGTCATCTGCCGGATCAGGGTATCCATCTTCTTACCCTTTAACAGCGCTTGCGCAACCGTTATCTTTGCCGGGGATTCGAGCCTGGAAGGATATTTCTTGGCGATTGAAACCGTCGCCCTGTCCGGCGATATCGCTACAATTTCAGCGTCATAATCAAAGCCAGTCCCGTCAAACACCACAATTTTATCGCCGGGCTTGAGGCGCAACACTTTGACCATATGTCCGGCATCACTTCCGGCGATGGTGTTTTCCCTTCCTATAATGGCTTTTTCCGGCAGATAGAAACGTTTCAATTGTTTATCTGTCCTTATCCCATCATTCATTACTCATTACAGCCGGCACTTTAGCGTCTTGAACGAAGCCGGTGGTAAATGCTCTTTTCAACTTGAAAATATTGACACTCTATACACCCTATGATATAATTCCGCAAATTATAGATGCCCTGAACTGAAGAATGGAGAGCAAGATGTCACAAAAGGATGATCCCTTGCAGGAAGAAGGCGTCAAGAAACCGGAAAATGATAATGAAGATGACGATGTCATCGATCTGTTGGATTCTTCTGAAGAACCTGATGACGAAGAAATTCTCGAACTGACGGAAACGGTCGATGAAATCAATGTGCCCGATGAAGACGAGGACATCCTCGA
>CAYTAQ010000197.1:1483-6865 GCA_964435695.1 uncultured Desulfobacterales bacterium
GGACATCCTCGAGCTGACAGCTGAAGCGGATATCGCCACCGATGAAGACGGGGACATCCTCGAGCTGACGGCTGAAGCGGATATCGCCACCGATGAAGACGGGGACATCCTCGAGCTGACGGCTGAAGCGGATATCGCCACCGATGAAGACGAGGACATCGTCGAGTTGACGGCTGAAGCGGATATCGCCACCGATGAAGACGAGGACATCGTCGAACTCGCAGACGAGACCGAAGCAACTGAATCGGAAATCGAAAACGCTCCTTTTGAACCAACGGATCGGGCAGCAGTCGAAACCGACGAGGATAAGCAGATCCTGGAACTTATCGATGATATCCAATCAACCCTGGACGAAACCAAAGAGACCGAAACCGAGTCTACAGAGGATGAAGTGGATCAAACACCTTTGGCCGAAGAAGTCATCGACAAGGAAGAATCTTTTGAAAAGTCAATCATCTTGGGAGACGAAGAGACCTTTGAAACAGAAGAACTTTCGTATTCCGAATCGGAATTTGTCGATCATCTGGGACTTGATTTGACCTCGGAATTTTCAAAAGAGCTGTTTGAAAAAGATTCAGAGATATCTGTCGTTCTTATGGAGAAAATAGAAAAAGCTGTTGAGCGGGTGATTCACAAGATAATCTCAAATAAACATAGTCCGCTCTTTCAAGCAATTATAAAAGCAGTTAAGAAAGAGGTTGAATAATCAGGAACCGCTCAAGTTAGCATCTTCGTTGTAATTTTTGTGTATTTTATAGCAAAACTTTTTTCAACCAGACACGAAGGATAAAAGAAACAACCTTTGCGCCTTTGTGTTTCCGGTTTTTCCGGGTTTGGAAAAAAATAAACGAATAACGCCGGGGATTATTTCTAATCCCCTTTTCAATTTTAGTGGAGGATGACGACCGTATGAGTTCCAACCTGTTAGATAAAGGCTATGAACCGCATGAAGTTGAAAGGCGGTGGTATGATTTCTGGGAGAAAGAACAGCTTTTTGCAGCAGCGGAAGAAAGCGATCAAAAAAGCTATTCCATTGTTATTCCGCCCCCCAATGTAACCGGTGTGCTCCATATGGGGCATGCCTTGAACAATACCATGCAGGATATCCTGTGCCGCTATCGACGGCTTCGAGGCGACAACGTGCTATGGATGCCGGGAACAGACCATGCCGGCATCGCTACCCAAAATGTCGTGGAAAAAAAACTGGCCCAGCAAGGCCTTGACCGCCATCATGTGGGAAGGGAAAAATTTATCGAGGCCGTCTGGGAATGGCGTGAGGAATACGGCAGCGCTATTATCAATCAGCTTAAGCGCCTGGGGGCTTCCTGCGACTGGAAGCGTGAACGCTTTACCATGGATGAGGGGTTGTCTCGGGCCGTTCGCAAGGTTTTTGTGCAACTGTACGAAGAAGGTCTTATTTATCGCGGCGACTATATTATCAACTGGTGTCATCGCTGTCACACGGCTCTCAGTGATCTCGAAGTGGAACACGAAGACATCGACGGCCACCTGTATTATTTTAAATACCCATACGAAAATGGAAACGGCAGTATTGTCATTGCAACCACACGGCCGGAGACCATGCTCGGAGATACGGCTGTAGCCGTAAACCCGGACGACGCTCGTTACAAAAACCTTGGCACCGACAATCTGACACTGCCGCTCATGAACCGGCTGATTCCTTTAATAAAAGATCCATACGTCGATATATCATTCGGCACCGGTGCCTTAAAGATCACCCCGGCCCATGATCCCAATGACTTTGAAATCGGCGAGCGCCATCAACTGCCCACCATCAAGGTCATCGATGACAACGGTCTAATGACGGCTGAAGCAGGAAGATTCCAAGGCATGGACCGTTTTGAATGCCGCAAAGCCGTTCTGGAAGCGATGCAGGCGGAAGGGCTTGTTGAAAAGATTGAACCGCACCCGCACAGTGTGGGGCATTGCTACCGGTGCAAAACAATTGTTGAGCCCAATCTGTCGCGACAATGGTTTGTCAGGGCTAAACCCCTGGCTGAAAAAGCAATTGAAGCCGTAGAAAGCGGAAAAACCAGAATTATTCCTGAAACATGGAAAAAAACTTATTTTGAATGGATGTACAACATCAAAGACTGGTGTATTTCAAGGCAAATATGGTGGGGGCACCGGATTCCCGCATGGACCTGTGACGCATGCAATGAAGTCATGGTGTCCATGGATACGCCGGCAGCCTGCACCGCCTGTGGCGGCACCAACCTGATCCGGGAAACCGATGTTCTGGATACCTGGTTCAGCTCTGCGCTCTGGCCGTTTTCCACCATGGGGTGGCCTGAGGATACAAAGCTCCTGAAAACCTTTTATCCCACGTCCGTTCTGGTCACCGGTTTTGACATTCTTTTCTTCTGGGTAGCACGCATGATGATGATGGGCCTGCATTTCATGAAAGACATTCCATTTGCGGATGTTTATGTTCACGCCCTGGTTCGTGATGAAAACGGCAAGAAAATGAGCAAATCAAAGGGAAATGTCATCGATCCTCTGAACATTTTGGACCAATACGGCACCGATGCATTCCGTTTTACCTTGGCGGCTTTTGCAGCCCAGGGCCGGGATATCAAAATGTCGGAAAAACGGGTTGAAGGGTATCGTAATTTCGTGAACAAACTGTGGAATGCTTCACGATTTGCCCTCATGCATCTGGAGAAAAGTCATCCAAAGATTTCAGAGAAAAAACTGTCGCTGCCGGACCAATGGATTCTGTCACGACTCGGTTTGGTGACGGACACGATTGCCGAAGCCCTGGACAGCTACCGATTCAACGATGCGGCGGCGGCGGTTTATCAATTTGTCTGGCATGAACTGTGTGACTGGTACCTTGAAACCGTTAAACCAACGCTTTACGGTAAAAAGGGAGAGATGGAAAAAGAAGCAACGCTGTCGGTACTCTGGCGGGTGCTCCGGGATACGCTCGTTTTGCTCCATCCGTTTATGCCCTTTGTCACAGAAGAAATCTGGCATAAACTCCCGGGCACGGAAGGTTCTATTATGCGGGCAACCTTTCCATCCGACAATCCCTCGGTAAAGGATCTCTCCCGCGATCCGGCAGCCGAAAAAAATATGGAGCTGATTTTTGAGGTGATCACAAGCATTCGAAATATCCGGGGGGAGATGAATATTGCGCCCTCACACACGCTTTCAGCCTCTGTCCAGTCCAATGACGAAGCCGTCCGAAACACCATCGAAGCGCAGCAGGATAGTATTATCGATCTTGCCAGGCTCAAATCTTTTTCCGTCGGACCATCGGGAAACAAACCCAAATCTTCGGCGACTGCCATTATCAGCGGCGCAACCGTTTTTGTCTCATTGGAAGGCATCATCGATTTTCAAAAAGAAAAAATGCGTCTGGAAAAAGAAATCGACAAATTGAGCAGGGAACTGGCCTCTGTTTCCAAAAAGATGAACAATGAAGACTTTCTAAAAAAGGCGCCGGCGGAAATTGTGGACAAGGTGAAAGAAAAGAACCTTGCAATTTTGGAGAAAATAAAGAAACTCCAGTCGAATCTGGACAGGATAAAAAACCTGGAGAACGATTAACCCCATGACGAGTTGCTGGTTGCGAGATGCGGGATGCGGCTTATGCATTCCCACGCTGGAGCATGGGAACGAGAAAAAAGCGTGATGGGTTGCGAGTTGCGAGTTACGGGTTGCGAGTTGCGAAAAATTTAACCGCAAAGGCACGAAGCACGCAAAGGGTGTATTTATTTTTCCTGGTCTAAGAAACCGCTGACCAGGGAAAATCACCATGCCCTTCAGGCAAAACCCGTCATACTTGAAGAATTAAGTCATTTGCTTCCGCAGGATGGGCTTTTTTAATTTTCAGAGAGGTCTTGCTGAAAATCAAAACAAAAAGTCCTTAGCGTCTTGAGCGAAGCGGGCGGTGAGTGCTCTAATACTCAAACAATCCCACTTTTCGTGTTAAAAAAATCCTTTAAACGGTCCCGCGGGCTAACCGGCCAACGGACCAACGGGAAACAAAAATATGCTATCCAACGTGCATTCCCTGATACAAACCGCCCTGAACGAAGATATCGGTTCCGGCGACATTACAACAGACAACCTGATTAAACCGGATCTTGAAGGCAACGGCATCATCATCGCCAAAGAACCCATGGTATTGGCCGGCATCGATATCGCCCGCCAGGTTTTTCATGAACTCGACCCAATGATTGTTTTTCAACCCCTGGTCGCGGACGGCGCAATCATCGATAAGCGCCGGACGATTGCCAATGTGCAAGGAAAACTGGACGCCCTGTTAAAAGCGGAACGGACCGCGTTAAACTTTTTGCAGCGCCTGTCCGGTATCGCCACCCATGTTCGATCCTATGTCCAGCTCGCAGGGAATGCAACCACCCAGATTGTTGACACGCGAAAAACCACCCCGGGCTGGCGGGTGCTGGAAAAATATGCCGTCAGAATCGGCGGCGCCCGCAATCACCGCATGGGACTGTATGACGGCGTCCTCATCAAGGACAATCATATTGCAGCTTTCGGGGGGGTGAAGCCTTCCATCGAGCATATCCGCAAGCACGTATCGCATCTGATTAAAATCGAGGTCGAAGTAACCGACATGGATGAAGTCAAAGAAGCCGTGGATGCCGGAGCGGATATTATCATGCTCGACAATATGGATGTGGAGCAGGCGCGGGCCGCCGTTGCATTCATCAACAAACGGGCGGTGGTGGAAGTGTCCGGGGGAATCCAAAAAAAGAATCTGCAGGAAATGATCGATACCGGCGTCGACATCATTTCCATCGGCGCCCTCACCCACGGCGCCCGATCGGTCGATATCAGTATGAAAATAAAATAAAATGAGGATCAGCTTCAATGAAGCTGATCCTCATTTTATTTTATATTTTTGTTTTTAGGTTTTAAGTGTTAGGTAGTGTTTTCCACCTTCCGCAGCCAACCTAAAACTCAACACTTAACACCTAAAACCTAAAACCGAGTAACATGATTCCCATCCGAGATACAAACGCATCGCGAAATTACCCCGTGGTCAACAATGCGATCATCGGCATTAATATCCTGGTGTATCTTCTGCAGCTGTCCCAGGGACCGGAAATCGATCGTTTTGTCTACCTGTACGGCCTGGTTCCGGCCCGTTATTCCATTCCCCATATCGCGTCTTATTTTACCTTTTTCCAACAGGCGTTTTCCTTGCTGTCCTTTATGTTCCTGCATGGCAGCTTCTTCCATCTCCTGGGGAACATGTGGTCCCTCTACATCTTCGGCGACAATGTGGAAGATCGCCTGGGCCCTTTCCGCTATATCCTTTTCTACCTGACCTGCGGTCTGGCATCCGGGCTTTCGCAACTCTTTTTCAATGCAAGTTCCAACATT
>CAYTAQ010000198.1:0-6842 GCA_964435695.1 uncultured Desulfobacterales bacterium
GGATATCAGACATAAGAAATTCTTAACGTCATGATAAATTTAATTGTTTTGACAGGTCAAATAAAATCTTCGTACAATGTTTAAGCCTCAGATTTGACAGGCTCATCATCACCTATTGGCCTGGACAATAAACATAAGAATTTCTTAAGGCCATGATAAAATTAATTCTTTTGAAATGTCAAATGAAATATCTGCACAATGTTTTAAAAAGAATTTACGTATTGTTTCGTGTTTCATTGACCGTTTATGGGCATGAAAATTTATGAAAGGACTTCCATGATACCCTATCGTGACATGTTCTGGCAGATCGAGAACGCCGGTATTTTTTATATTTTGGCGGGGCTGGCCACAGTGCTTTTTCTGGCAGGTGTGGCCGCCACCATTCATGTGTGGAAAAAAAATGCGGGGAACCTGGCGATTTCTTTTTCAAAAAATGCATTCAAAAAGACCGTGTTGGATACCATCCTTGGCAGGCGTCTGCTCCACGGTCATGTGGCTGCGGGCATGATGCACCTTCTCCTTTTCTGGGGATTTTTGGTTCTTTTCATGGGCACGGCCCTGCTCTTTATCCATGATTATCTTTTTTCTTTTTTAATGGGGACCCCCTATCTGGTCTACTCCCTGGCCATGGAGATAGGAGGCCTGATGTTCATCACAGGGATCCTGTGGGCACTCATTCGTCGATACATCCAACGGGTGCCCCGGCTGGAGAGGCGGCTGGAGGATGCCCTGGTTCCGGTATGGCTTCTGCTGATCGGTCTCTCCGGTTTTATGGTGGAAGGACTTCGATTGACAGCGAAGCAACCCGCCTGGGCGGCGTGGTCATTTGTGGGGGGGGGGATGGGTGTGCTTGTTTCACCCGAAGGAGCAAAAAGTCTTTATCCCTACCTCTGGTGGGGGCATGCACTCCTGAGTCTGGGGTTGATTTCGATGATCCCTTATACCAAGCTTTTTCATATGCTGGCAGCACCTGCGGGGATCTATTTTCAGAACGCCAAAAAGCCGGTCGTTTTGGACGTGGATGAAGGGGCGGGAAAATATGACCTGGGCGATTCGATCTTCTTTGATTCCTGTATGCGGTGCGGTAGGTGCGTTGAAGTCTGCCCTTCTTCGGGAGCCGGCGAATCCTTTGCACCGAGGGAGTTTGTCCAGGCCATGCGGCACTCCCTCTGGCAGACCCAATCCCCATGGGGAGATATCCGATTTCTGAGCCGGGGTGACGAGATCGAAGTGAATGAAAAATTATGGTTCTGCACCACCTGCCGAGCCTGTCTGGAGGTCTGCCCTGTCTACGGTGCTCCCTTCGAAGCCGTTATGAAGCAGCGGATTCTTGCCGTGGAAGAGGGGACCCATGTACCCACGCTGATGAACCAAACCCTTGAAAAGATATTTAAATACGACAATCCCTGGGAGTCCTCGAAAAGCAATCGGGCGGCCTGGGCTGAGGGAATGGATCTGGTTGATCTCACCAAGAGGGGTGCTGAAGCGGATTTCTGCTACTTCGTGGGATGTACCACCTCTTTTGATGAAACGGCCAAGGGGATAGCCCTGTCCTTTTCAAGAATTCTTCAGTCGGCCGGTGTTCGTTTCGGCATCCTCGGCAAAAAGGAGCCCTGCTGCGGTGATATTGCCAGGCGTACGGGTGAAGTGGGCCTCTTTGTGGAGCAGATGGAGAAGTGTCTAGACCTCTTTGACAAATACGATGTTACCGAGGTGGTGACTTCTTCGCCTCACTGCTTCCACACCTTTCGCAATGAATATCCTGAAGCGCCCTTTACCACGCGTCATTACACCCTGGTGTTAAGAGAGCTGATCGCCGATGGTAAGCTCCCATTCAAAGAGGAGATGGCGATTACGGTTACCTACCATGACCCCTGTTATCTGGGCCGGTACAATCAAATCTTTGATGAACCCAGAGAGATTATAAACGCTATACCCGGAATCAATCTGGTGGAGATGACCCACCACGGGGCCGACAGCCTGTGCTGCGGTGGGGGCGGCGGAAGGATGTGGCAGGACCTGAAGGGGGAGGTCAAAATGAGCGAAGTGCGGATCAGGGAGGCCGCTGCCACCGGGGCCCAGGTTCTGGTCACCGCATGCCCATTGTGCCGCATCATGTTGGAAGATGCCCGCAAGGCCGCAGGACTGACCGAGACGCTTCGGGTCATGGACCTCAATGAGCTGGTCTTGGAGGCACTGGAAGAACGCGAAGTGCAGGAGGACGCCGAAAGATAAATTACAATGGAGTATTGGAGTGTTTGCTTATTGGTTTTCAGGTTTCGGGTGTCAGGTTTCAGGATAACAATAAGAAAAGAATACTACCTAAGACCTGTCTTTGCTGACACCTGACACCTGAACACTGACACCGTATTCGGGAGACTCATCACTCCAACAGAAAGTTAATACATATAATCCTCTTCCAGAGGTACCCAAAGCCGGGCAATCTGGATCAGGAATTTGACCAACAAGGAGGATCATGATGGGTGATGTTTTGATACTTGGAGAGGTAAAAGAGGGGACATTGGATGTGAAGACCCTTGAATTGCTGGGAGTCGGCAAACGGCTTGCCGCTGATCTTGGTGTGGGGCTTTCCGTGGCATTTCTCGGAGCCGCGGTTTCTGCGGAGGCGGAACAGGCCGCCGCCTATGGCCCCGACAGGGTGATTAAGCTGGAACACCCCCTGTTAAAGGGATTCACGCCCGAGCTGTGGCTTGCATCCCTGGAACAGGCCTGCAAACAAATCAAACCGCAGGTTCTCCTGATGAACCACGGTCCTATCGGTATCGAGTTGGGACCAAGACTGGCCTATCGTTTGAACAGCCGTCTGACCA
Source organism: uncultured Desulfobacterales bacterium (assembly GCA_964435695.1). Classification (GTDB taxonomy): domain Bacteria; phylum Desulfobacterota; class Desulfobacteria; order Desulfobacterales; family B30-G6; genus CAYTAQ01. Next base: position 2,832 of record CAYTAQ010000198.1, read on the forward strand.
CGGATTGCATCGAGCTTTCAATAGATCCTGAGGACGGCCGTCTGCTTCGAACCAAAGCGGTCTCGGGTGGCAATGCCATTTCCGTTTTCAAGTGTTCGGGGGAGCCGCAGATGGCAACCTTGAGGGGAAAGGTCTTTGAACCTGCCGAGGCGGTTGAAGGGAAAGGAGAGATGGTGGACCTGGTCCCGGAAATTGATGAGTCCATGATTCGGGTGACGTCCATCGAGGTCGTCAAGGAGGATGTGGTTTCACTGGATGGTGCGACCGTGGTGGTTGCCGGCGGCGCAGGGCTGGGAGACGAGGATGGGTTCGAGTTACTCGAAGACCTGGCGAAGGTGCTGGAAAAATCCTTTGGAAGCGTGATGATCGGATGCAGCAGAGTGGCTGTGGATAAGGGCTGGATCTCTTCAGATCGCCAGGTGGGCCTCACCGGCAGTATGATTTCCCCTGAAATTTACGTAGCCGTGGGAATATCGGGGGCAAGCCACCACCTTGCGGGTATGATTCGCTCCCAGAAGATCATCGCCATCAATACGGATAAAGGATGTAACATGTTCAGGGTGGCTGATTATGGTGTGGTAGAAGATTATGAAAAGGTGATACCTGCTCTTATAGAGAGATTGGAGGAACAGTCATGAAAGCGTTATCGATTATCGTTTGTGCCAAACAGATCCCCGACCCGGAAGCGCCTCTGGCGGATGTGAGTGTGGATGCAGAAAACCTGGAGGTTGTGGTGGATGCGCCGCAGGTTATCAGCCCCTTTGATGAAAATGCCCTGGAGACTGCCCTGCAATTAAAGGAAGCGGTGGGTGGTAAGGTCACTGTTCTGAGCCTGGGCCGCAAGGTCTCGGACACGGTACTGAGAAAAAGTCTGGCCGCCGGTGCCGATGAATTGATCCTGCTGGAGGATGATAGATTTGAAAAACTTGACAGCCATTCCATTGCCGCTGCCCTGGCAGATGCCATCCGGAAGATAGGCGAATATGATCTGGTTTTGACCGGCCGGCAGGCTGGTGACTGGGACTTCGGTCAGGTGGGCCTGATCTTGGGTGAAATGCTGGGGATTCCTTGCATTGGTATGGCCCGGGAGATTAAGGTGGAAGAGGGAAACGTGCTCGTCAAAAAGAATATTCCCGGGGGATATGAACAGGTGAGGGCCGCGATGCCCGCCCTGGTAACGATAAGCAATGAAGTGGGGGAGCTGCGGTACATCTCCAGGACCAAGATGATGAAAATGCTCAAGTCAAGGGCTTCTATCCCTTCATGGCGCAGCGAGGATTTTATCTCGTCCCTGGAAGAGCTGGAGAGGATGGAAATTGTGAAGCTTTCGTCGCCGCCGGATATGGGCAGAGATTGCAAATTCCTCGACGGCGCAACACCGGATGAAAAGGCTGAAAAACTGGCGGCTGTTTTCCAGACGCTTCGATGAAAGAACATCTGGAGTAATGGAGTGATGGAGTGATGGATTCTGTACGGCCACAGTTTTAGGCTTTTTCCAGTACTCCAACACTCCATCACTCCATTTGTAGCAGAAAATAATACAACAGAGGGTGTAAGTATTAAAAGTATAATTCACTTGTAAAAATAGTAATCAAAGGAGGAACACAACATGGCAGACAAGTCTTACGATGCGATTGTGATTGGTGGGGGGCACCACGGAACGATTATCGCCCCATATCTTGCCAAGGCCGGTTTGACGGTAGGGGTTTTTGAACTGCTGGATCATTTGGGGGGCGGCGCTGTAACCGAGGATGGGCCGGCGCCCGGGTTTCGCATGAACTTCTGTGCCAACTGGACCCGATTTTACGGTCATCCTGCCTACAAAGAATTCAATCTCCGTGATGAAGGACTGGAGTATACATTTCCGGAAACCAATGAGGCCGTCGCCTTTGATGATGGTAAGTCCTATGTCAGTTATGCGGCCTTTTCAGTGGTGAATCCGCAGACAGGGGAAACAAAATTCAACGAAACAAACATGAAAAAAACCTATGAACAGATTGCTCAATTTTCCAAGGCCGACGCAGAAGCGTACCTTGAACTCACGCAGATCTATAAGGAAAAGTGGCGCCCCGCATTTCATAACTTCAGATACAAATTGCCCACGCCCTGGGGAACGCCGGATGCCATGGAGAAACTTCTTGCCGATCCGGCAAGCAGGCTGGACCCTTCCATGCAGTTTATGACCTGCAAGCAGCTTGCCCATTATTTTTTTGAAAGCCCGGAAATGAGAATTCTGGCCAACAGAGGGTTTATGACCTCTTTCGGCATTTTTCCCGACGATGTGCCGGGTATTCCAGCTATTATTGCCAATCTCCATCTGGCACTCGGGTGGGAGCCTGCGGCGGTTCTCAAAGGGGGTACACAGGGAATCACGGATGCCCTGGTTTCGGCTGGCAGGAAACTGGGTGTTGAATACTTCGTCAACTCAGAAGTGAAGAAGATCCTTGTTGAAAACGGCAAAGCCAAAGGGATAAGGCTGGCCGATGGTACGGAGGTTGCGGCAAATAAACTGGTGGTCGGTGATGTCGGTACTTATCAAATGTTCGCCCGTATGATCGATGACGAGCACATCAACAAAGAGACGAAGCGCAGGCTCGATGCCACTTTATATGACCGGGGCCACGTATACTGGGGGACCCTGGCGCTGCACGAACTTCCCCAATACAAGGCGGCAAAGGGCAACCCGGATATCAATGCATCGCCACGCACCTATTGGGTACCCAACGACCTGGCATTTATGGAAAATCAATATGTGCCTGAATTATTCCTGATGGGATTGGGGTCCAAGTTCTTCTGTTTGACCTCCCCGGATACGATTTGGGATCCCTCCCGCGCACCGGAGGGGAAACATACGGTCCTGTTCGAGGAATACACCTGTCCCAACTATTTGTTTTCCAGGAAGGAATGGCGACAACTGGCGGATGAATTTATGGATTCTCTCCTTGATCAATGGTCCAAATACGCTCCCAATATGACCAAAGATAATGTCATCGGATCCCGTGTGATCACGCCGGTTGAACTGGAAGATACGCATCCGGATATGAAATACGGGTCCTGGTGTGAGGGCAGCATGGCCGGTGCTCAGAGCGGACGTTTCAGAGGAGCGCCCGGAGGGTTCAAAACCTTTATTGATAATCTCTACATGTGTTCTTCAGCGATGAACGGGGGCGGCGGGATCGGAAGGGGATCTAGTTATAATTGCCTCCAGGTGATAACGGAAGACTTTAAACTGCCAAAGCCGACCTATTGATAGGTGATAGGTGATGAGTGATGATTAAAAGTCTCCCATCACTCATCACTTTTTCACGGAGGAGAAATGCGATGCCTTTGAAAAAAGACGTTTTCAATCTGGAAGGAAAAGTAGCCCTCGTAACCGGGGCGGCATTAGGATTGGGGCGCAGTTTTTCACTGACCCTGGCCGAAGCCGGAGCGGATCTCGCTATTGTGGATATCAATAAGGACCGCCTGGATGAGACAGAAGGAATGCTAACAAAACCCGGCGGAAAAGTTCTTAAAATTATGGCTGATATGTCCAAGCCCGCCGATGTTGCCCGAATGGTTGATGAAACTTTTTCCAACCTCGGCCAACTCGACATTGCGGTGAACAACGCCGGAATCGTGCACAAACCCTACCGCTTTCATGAGACCCCCCTTGAAGAGTGGGACCGGCTCATGGCAATCAACATGACCGGTGTATTTGTCTGCATGCAGAGAGAGATAGCCTTCATGTTGAAAGCCCAAGGCGGGAACATCATCAATATCTCCTCCATACTGGGACTTAGGGGCCTGGCTCCGGAATTTATGCCCAAAGTCAGCTACGTCGCGGCCAAACATGCGGTGATAGGGCTCACAAAACAGGCTGCTCTGGAGTACGCGGGCGACGGTATCCGGGTAAACGCCATCGCTCCAGGGTGGTTCGAGGGGACCGAACTTGCCAGGGAACGCCTCTCAGGCGTGGATGCGGATTTCTTCAGAGAACGGACCCAAAAGATCCTTGACACCACGCCCATG
>CAYTAQ010000199.1:0-6757 GCA_964435695.1 uncultured Desulfobacterales bacterium
TTCACATGCGGCTTGGTGCGCTCAAACTTTTCCTTAGCCATCTTCTCTTCCTCCCCCTTTAACGTGCACGTGCACAATTAAAATATTGATCGGCTTCTCCGCCCCGATCCGTGAATGAATCTCCTGACCTTTGATTCATTCACCGCATTACCAGCGGTAATGGGCAAATGCTTTATTGGCTTCAGCCATTTTATGCGTATCTTCCTTTTTCTTTACAGATGCGCCTCGATTGTTTGCTGCATCCAGAAACTCTCCGGCAAGTTTATTCGCCATTCCTTTTTCCGATCGGCTTCGAGCATAACTGATCAACCATCTTATAGCCAGAGCGGTACGCCGAGACGGTCTGATCTCTGTCGGGACCTGGTATGTCGATCCCCCCACTCTTCTCGACTTCACCTCGATGAGCGGTCTGACATTATCGACCGCCTGTTCGAATATCTTAATCGGAGGCTTTTTAATTCTTTCCTCGATGATATCGAATGATCCATAAATAATCGATTCTGCAACACTTTTCTTTCCGTCTCGCATAATACGCGCAACGAATTTAGACACCAGCTTGCTGTTGTATTTCGGGTCTGAAATGACTTCGCGTTCAGGAACTTCTCTTCTTCTCGGCATATCGTGCACCTTTGGATGTTAAATCTTCAACGTCAATTCTGTTCAGTAATCTCTTGGTTGTAGATCCCGCCTGACCATGTTATTTGGGTTTTTTTGCCCCGTATTTCGACCTGCTCTGCTTTCTATCCTCAACACCCAGGGTATCCAACGTACCCCGGACAATATGATAGCGAACACCTGGAAGGTCCTTGACCCTGCCGCCCCGAACCAGCACTACAGAGTGCTCCTGCAGGTTGTGTCCGATTCCCGGAATGTACGCTGTGACTTCTATTCCCGTGGTCAACCGGACCCTGGCAACCTTACGCAAAGCAGAATTCGGTTTCTTCGGCGTTGATGTGTATACGCGTGTACAAACCCCCCTTTTTTGAGGTGCTCCTCTGAGGGCCGGCGTATTTGTCTTTTTATTGATCCTTTTTCGACCATTTCGCACTAGCTGGTTGATGGTTGGCATATGCTCCTCATTGTTGATATTTTTAATAAAAATATGCGACACCGCACAAAAGCGAATATGTATACATTTTGCGGTATTCTGTCAAGCACTTTGTATGCTTAAGTTTGCTTTTCTTAGGTCTGTTCAATTTCAACGGCCCGGTATTCCTTCAGTCCCGTTCCCGCCGGTATAATCCTGCCCATAATAACGTTTTCCTTAAGCCCCCGCAAATGATCAATGGAACCTGCCATGCTTGCATCCGTAAGGACTTTCGTTGTTTCCTGAAATGATGCCGCTGAAATAAAACTTTCCGTGCTCAGTGAAGCTTTCGTAATTCCCAGAATAAGCGGTTCGGCAACTGCCGGCGCCAGGCCCTTCTCAACAACGGCCCTGTTGGCTTCCTCAAATTTGATCTTATCAACCTGCTCCTCTAAAATAAAATCCGTATCTCCGACCTCGCGGACTTTGACACGCCGCATCATCTGTCGTACGATCACTTCGATGTGTTTATCATTGATGCGGACACCCTGAAGCCTATAAACCTCCTGCACTTCGTCCACGAGGTACCGGGCCAGCGCCACTTCACCCTTGATGTTCAAAATATCCTGCGGGATTGCAGACCCTCCGATAAGCGGTTCCCCTGCCCTGACATAATCACCTTCATAGACATTGATGTGTTTTCCACGCGGTATCAGATAGTCTTTTTTTTCACCGACATCCATGGGGGTAACCGTTACTTTCTGTTTCCCCTTTTTGGTTCCCTTTGAAATGGATATGTACCCATCGATTTCACTCAACACGGATATCTCTTTCGGTTTTCGAACCTCGAAAAGTTCCGCAACTCTAGGCAAACCGCCGGTAATGTCTTTTGTTTTGGTTGTCGCCCTCGGCAATTTGGCAAGCACATCGCCCGCCTTAACCTGATCACCTTCATCCACAAGGAGGATGGCGTCCACCGGAAGCATATACCTTGCCTTGCCTTTGGTTGTGGGAAGATCCGCTGTCTTGCCGTCTTTGTCCTTTATGGATATTCGGGGACGCTCTTCCGTGTTTTTTGTTTCAGTTACGGTACGGCTTGATTTCCCCGTAACCGGGTCGACCTTTTCCTGCAAGGTCTTGCCGGCGGAAAGATCGCCGAACTTCACTGTGCCGCTGACCTCCGTAATAATCGGTGTGGTAAATGGATCCCATGTCGCCAGCAGGTCGCCCGGCTGAACATTCTGACCGTCCTTCACAACAATATGTGCGCCATATATTACAGGAAACCTTTCCCGCTCTCGACCGGTATCACCTTCAATGGCAAATTCTCCGCCCCTTCTGTTCATGACAACATATTTGTCTTCCGCATTCTTTACGACATTCAGACCGATAAATTTGATGGTCCCTTCAACTCTTGCCCGAATATCCGCCTGCTCGACACGACGGCTTGCCGTTCCACCAATATGGAACGTACGCATGGTCAACTGAGTTCCGGGCTCGCCGATGGACTGTGCAGCTAGTATTCCCACAGCCTGTCCGATTTCAACCTTCTTCCCATGAGCAAGATCCCTGCCATAGCATTTTGCGCAAACGCCAAACTTGGCCCGACACGTCAGGACCGATCGGATTTTTGCACTGGTTATACCCGAATTCTCAATGCGATCCACGGCTGCTTCATCAATCTCTTCGCCGCCCTGTAACAGCAATTGGTCCGTAAACGGATCCAGGATGTTCTCCAGCGCTGTTCTTCCCAACAGGCGTTCACCGAGACGCTGGATAACTTCGCCCCCTTCCATCAACGGTTCAACCTCAACCCCCATCATGGTTCCGCAGTCATCTTCCATAACGATGCAGTCCTGAGCTACATCCGCCAGGCGCCGTGTCAAATAACCTGAGTTTGCTGTTTTCAGAGCCGTATCCGCAAGCCCTTTTCGAGCACCATGAGTGGAAATGAAGTACTGCAACACCGAAAGCCCTTCGCGGAAATTTGCGGTAATGGGCGTCTCAATAATTTCTCCGGATGGTTTGGCCATCAACCCCCTCATACCGGCCAACTGACGCATCTGGTCCTTGCTGCCCCTGGCGCCGGAATCCGCCATCATGTAAATCGGATTCAAACTCTCCATCAAAACCGCTTTGCCGTCTTCGCCAAGGATTGGATTCCCATCTTTATCCATCGCCGGCGTCACCTTCATGGACTCCATCATTTCATTGGCAACATCATCGGTGGCTTTGGCCCATATATCCACAACCTTGTTGTATTTTTCGCCTTGGGTAATAAGACCTTCGGTGTACTGCCTGCCGATTTCCGTAACGCGTTTTTCAGCCGCGCTGAGGATGTCCCATTTTGCCTCAGGAATGATCATGGCATCGATGGAGATGGATAACCCCCCTTTGGTTGAATATTTGTATCCGATGTCCTTTAAACGGTCCGCCAATATCACCGTGGCCTTCGGACCCAAGTTTCGATAGGCATAATCGACAAGTTTTCGCAGCTCGCCTTTATCCATCACCTTGTTGATCACGCGGAATGGAATTTCAGGGCGTTTGCTTCCAACTTGAAAAATGTGATAAGCAAGGTCATCGGACATCAGAATTCGGCTGACATCGCCTGTGTTCATCGCAAAGAGGTCTTCAGCGCCTTTTTCATCCAAAAGAAAAACTTCTTTGAGTTCTTTCCGTTTGAGCAGTCCGGTATCCCCGTCAAATCGCTTATCCGCGCTTTCGGAATATGCTTGAACAAGCTCTTCAAATGGATCACCGCCCGCCAATTTTTCCAAAACAATTCTGGCTGTATCTTCACTCGAGACCATAATATGCCGGAATTTCATGATGTTTTCTCTGGGCATGATTTCCCAAAGAAGCATGCGTCCTGTAGTCGTGTCGACTCTTTCCCCACCAATGCGAACGTGAATACGCGCATGCAGATCCACGGCTCGCGCATCATACGCTGCACGAACTTCCTCAGGGTTTGCAAATATCTTGCCTTCGCCTTTTAAGCCGTCAATCGCACGGGTCATGTAATAAATACCGAGGACGATATCCTGGCTCGGAACAATGATGGGGCTGCCGTTTGCAGGAGAAAGAATATTGTTGCTGGACAGCATCAGGACCCGGGCTTCAATCTGCGATTCTACGGATAAGGGCACATGCACCGCCATCTGGTCGCCGTCAAAGTCGGCATTAAACGCCGTACATACCAGGGGGTGAAGCTGAATCGCTTTTCCTTCGATGAGAATGGGCTCAAAAGCCTGAATACCAAGCCGGTGCAGTGTGGGCGCACGGTTCAGCATGACCGGATACTCCTTAACAACCTCATCAAGGGTGTCCCATACCTCCGGCGTCTCTTTTTCAACCAGTTTTTTAGCACTTTTTACCGTCGAAACAAGACCTTTTTGTTCAAGTTTGTAATAGACAAACGGTTTGAACAACTCAAGCCCCATTTTTTTCGGCAGGCCGCATTGGTGAAGTCTGAGTTCAGGCCCCACGGAAATAACGGTTCGTCCGGAATAATCAACGCGTTTTCCCAGAAGATTTTGTCTGAATCGGCCCTGCTTTCCCTTGAGCGTATCACTCAAAGATTTCAGCGGTCGCTTATTGGTTCCTGTGATGACCCTTCCATGGCGACCGTTATCAAACAGAACATCGACCGACTCCTGAAGCATCCGTTTTTCATTGCGAACAATGATATCCGGGGCTTTTAAGTCGACCAGACGTTTTAAGCGGTTGTTGCGGTTGATGACCCTACGGTACAGATCATTGAGGTCCGAAGTCGCAAACCGACCGCCCTCCAGTGGCACCAACGGACGCAAATCAGGCGGTAACACCGGGATAACGTCCATAATCATCCACATGGGGTCGACACCGGATCGCCGAAAGGCATCGACGATTTTAAGCCGCTTGGATAACTTCTGCCTTTTTGCAATGGAATTCGTTGCGCGAATGTCCTCCCTGAGTTGAATATAGAGCTCATCGAGGTTAATATCGCTCAATAGGGCTTTAACGGCTTCCGCGCCGACACCGGCTTCAAATTTGTCGCCGTAAAGTTCTCTGGCTTCACGGTATTTTTCATCGCTAAGCAACTGGCATTTGGTGAGTCCCGTGTCTTTCGGATCGATGACGATATAGCGGTCAAAATACAGAACCTTTTCCATGTTTTTCAGGGTCAGATCCAGCAGGTTGCCTATTTTGCTCGGAAGGCTCTTAAGAAACCAGATGTGCGATACCGGTGTTGCCAACTCAATATGCGCCATGCGCTCCCGCCGGACCTTCGACTGGATAACCTCCACGCCGCATTTTTCACAAATAACGCCACGGTGCTTCATTCGTTTGTATTTGCCGCAATTGCACTCATAATCTTTTGTCGGGCCAAAGATTTTGGCACAAAAAAGACCGTCCCGCTCCGGCTTAAAGGTTCGATAATTGATTGTCTCCGGTTTTTTGATTTCCCCATTCGACCACTGCCGAATCTGCTCTGACGATGCCAAAGCAATACGGACACCCGAATAAAATTTAGGATCCTTGGGTTTTGCAAAAAAATCGTATAGAGTCTCCATACACCTGCCTTTATACTATTGCTATTGATTATTGATTTTGTTCATCTTCTAAAAGTGTGACATCCAAGCCAAGGCTTTGCAACTCCTTGGTCAACACTTTGAAAGACTCCGGAATACCCGGTTCCAGTACGTTTTGACCTTTTACAATCTTTTCATACATACGGGTTCTGCCAGCCATATCGTCTGATTTTACCGTCAAGAATTCCTGAAGTGCATGTGCTGCGCCGTAAGCTTCCATTGCCCAAACCTCCATCTCGCCCAAGCGCTGACCGCCGAACTGCGCCTTTCCGCCCAGTGGCTGCTGTGTAACGAGTGAATACGGTCCGATGGATCGAGCATGAATTTTATCATCCACAAGATGATGCAGCTTCAGCATATACATGGTTCCTACGGTTATTTTTTCCTTAAAAGCCTCTCCGGTATGCCCGTCATATAGCGTCGTTTGGGCAGTTGTTGAAAGATCCGCCTCCTCAAGGAGCGCTTTTATTTCATCTTCTTTGGCACCATCAAATACGGGGGTTGCCATATGAACGCCGTTTTTATAATAGCCGGCGAAAGCAACCATCTCTTCGCTGCTCAAACCGTCAATCAGCGCCATTGTCGGTCCATCGGTGAATATCTGCTGCATTTTTTTTCTTACCAGATCTATCTTCTTCTCCTGAAGCAAGATATTCAACTGGTCACCCAATCCTTTGGCGGCTCGACCCAAATGGATTTCCAAAATCTGGCCGACGTTCATACGCGACGGCACACCGAGCGGATTCAGCACCATATCCACCGGTTCACCGTCCTCAAAATACGGCAAGTCCTCAACAGGTAAAATTCGTGATACGACGCCTTTGTTGCCGTGCCGGCCCGCCATCTTGTCGCCGACTGAAAGCTTCCGCTTCATGGCCACGTAAACTTTAACCATTTTAATAACGCCCGGCGGCATCTCGTCGCCTCTTGCATATCGCTCTACCTGATCTTCAAGTTCATTGCGGATACGATCGCATTCATTTCGGTAGCGCTCCAACAGCTCATGTGTTTTTTCCGTGGCTTTCTCATCGGAAAGGACGATCCCCTCTAGCTGTGCAACGGGAACATCCATCAGGGTTTTTTTATCGATCTTCACATCCTTCGGGATCAAAACTTTTTTCCCTTTTTTCAAAGGAGAAAGGGACTTTTTCCCAAC
>CAYTAQ010000200.1:0-6703 GCA_964435695.1 uncultured Desulfobacterales bacterium
AGCGAAAGTGACAATTACGGCAAGCAGAAGAACCGCCATCAACCCCATATTTGCGTGGGTCACTAAACTGTTCCATATCGGTGGGACCTATCCTTTTGAAGCAACCATCGATGTCATAAAAGAAGACGGCACCTGGAAAGTCTGCGGCGATCCGTTCTCATTGGCCCAGGATATTTAGCCCATCTCAATCTGTTAAGGTCATATGTTTCAAACAGGCCGGTTCCGGATTTCGTGGAACCGGTATTTTAATGTGGATAGCTTTCTTCGACTTAAGTTGTCCCGCGAGTTTCAAAGCCCATGGAGACTATCTACGAAAGGATTCAGGTTCGAGCCCGCGAGATCGTCTCCCGATTTCCCGTACCGGATTTTTACAAAGATTTTGCCGAAACCAATGAATTCTCCCGCCACTTTCTCAACAACAATCAGGACATCCTGATATTAAGAAAGATCGTCAGCAAACACCTGGATAATGATTTTGGCCACGGTCTTCAGCATGCCGAAAAAGTCACCTTGGATGCCGGCGCATTGATCCTGATTGAAGGCCGGCGGTCCGGCTATTCTGAAAAATTCATGAAACGCCGTATGTTCATTGTCCAATGTGCGGGACTTTTACATGACATCATGCGAAAACAGGAAAACCATGCCATTATCGGTGCTGAGTTTGCCGGAAAAATCCTTAAAGATTTCCCCTTAACTTCAGCGGAAACACATGACGTCTGCAGCGCCATTCGAAGTCATGAAGCCTTCAAAAAAAAGATAAGAATCGATTCGCCGGCAGGCGAACTGGTTTCCGATTGCCTGTATGACGCGGACAAATTCCGCTGGGGGCCTGATAATTTTACCGATACATTATGGAACATGGTCTCTTATTTAAACCCCCCTTTGCCCGTATTTCTCGAGAAGTTCCCAAAGGGGATGGCCAGTTTGGAAAAAATAAAGCTGACGTTTCAAACCCACACGGGCATTCGATACGGGCCGCAGTTTATCGATATCGGCATCGCCGCAGGCAAAGAACTGTATCAGGTGATTAAAAAGGAATTTGTTTCAATATAGGAGGCAACCCATGGATCAGCCCATAGAAGCGTATTGGAAAATCAGACTGGATGAAATAAAAGAACAACTGGAAAAGAATAACTTTGAGGTATTTATTGCAGATACCGTCGATCGGGTGCATGCCATCGTTCTGGATGAAATCATTCCAAAAATAAATCCGAAAAGCATATCCTGGGGCGGCTCCATGACATTCACGGCCAGCGGTCTTTATGATATCCTTAAAACACGTGATGATGTGGAAATACTGAACGTATTCAATAAAAAGCTTTCACCGGAAGACATATTGGAATGCAGGAGGAAATCCTTGCTGGTGGATCTTTTTATCACCGGCACCAATGCCGTTACGGAAGAAGGTCAACTGGTAAACCTGGATATGATCGGCAACCGGATCGGCGGACTGACATTCGGCCCGAAACATGTCATTGTGCTGGTTGGCCGCAACAAAGTTGTCCCTGATCTTGAAGAAGCCATGGCGCGCATCAAGGATTTTGTCGCACCTGCCAATGCCATGCGCCTGGATAAAAAAACACCCTGTGTAAAGACCGCTTATTGCCACGAGTGCAGCAGTCCGGATCGTATCTGCAACACCTGGACCATTACCGAAAAATCATACCCTAAAGGAAGGGTGAAAATCATCCTGATCAATAAAGACCTGGGGTTGTAATTTAAAAACCGCAGAAAAACCCCTCTGCGGTTTTTAAATTACCGAAATAGAAAGTCTGACATATTTGGCAAATACACAATTTTGTTTGTGTTCGACTCAGAAGTTGAACTCAAGGGGAGTTTTTCAAACAGCTTATGGCATTCTTGTTTGACACAACCTTCTCCTTTCATTATACTCCGCAGGAAACGATAAATATCAATCAGATCCATATAAGGAGGCTTGTATGACAGCAAAACCTTGGCAAGGAAAAAGATGGCCCGAAGGTGTCCCTTTTGAAATTTCAGGATATGATAAGCCCTTGTTTACGTTGCTGGACGACGCTGCAAAAACCTATCCCAATCAGGTTTATACGATTTTCAACGATGCCACGCGAACGTATGCTCAGGTCAAGGATACGGCTGATCGCATTGCCGCTTTCCTGGCATCCAAAGGTATCGGAAAAGGTGACCGGGTGGCGATTTTTCTGCCGAATCTTCCACATTATCCGGCTATTTTTTTCGGAATCTTAAAAGCAGGGGCTGTTTGTGTGACCTGCAATCCCGTCTATACCGCCAGCGAGCTCAACTACCAGTTGAAAGACGCCGGTGCAAAGGTTGTTTTTTGCATGGATCACCCCCAGTTTTACCCAACCACCGTGGAGGCAATAAAAAACACGGCTGTGGATACGGTCGTCATTTGCGGTGTCAAGTCCTATCTGCCCTGGCTCAAGGGCTTTCTCGGCGGCCTGCTGGGAAAAATTCCCAAGGCGGGCGCCTACCAAACAGGCCATCTTTTTTTCGACGATGTGGTGTCATCCACCCAGCCGGATGTTCCATCGGTGAACATCGATCCCATGAAAGATCTGGCATTAATCATCTATACCGGCGGCACCACCGGTGTGCCCAAAGGTGCGGCCCTGACCCATGCCAATTTCAATTATGACCTCATGGCAGCCGACGAATGGATCCGGGTCTCCCACGAACCGGGCGCTCCGCCTGAAAAACAGCGTCCCGGGGGATTCCACACCTATTTGGGCGTGCTGCCCTGGTATCACAGCTTTGGTTTGACATGCGCACTTCTCTCGTCCTGCTCCAAGGGAAACAAACTCATATGCATCCCTGATCCGCGTGCAGGGAATCCGCCCTTCACCGAGGTTCTCAAAGCGGTTCAAAAATACAGACCAACGTTTATGCCCGCAGTGCCCACCATTTTTGTAGCATTTACCAATCATCCGCTGCTGGATCAATTTGATCTGACTTCCCTTATGGGATGTTTTTCGGGCGGTGCCCCCTTGCCGCCGGAGGTATGTAAACAGTTCGAAGAAAAAACCGGCTCCGTTATCTTCGAAGGATACGGCTTGAGCGAAACAGCGCCTATTGCCAGCGTCAACCCTACCAACACCAAAAACCGTAAAATCGGCTCCATCGGTTTTCCCCTCCCTAGCACCGACATTAAAGTCGTGGACATTGACACCGGACTCAAGGAGTTGCCCCAGGGCGAGGACGGCGAAATCGCCATCAGCGGCCCTCAGGTCATGCAGGGCTACTGGAACAAACCCAAAGAAAATGAAGCGGTCTTCCGCGAAATAGACGGAAAACGCTTTTTTCTTACCGGCGATATCGGCCATTTTGACGAAGAAGGTTATATCCTCATCACCGACCGTAAAAAAGACATGATTATCGTCGGGGGCTTTAATGTTTATCCGAGGGACGTGGAGGATATCCTCTTCACCCATCCCAAGGTGGCACTGGCGGCTGTTGTCGGTGTCCCGGATGCTAAAAGCGGTGAAATGGTCAAAGCCTTCGTTCAGCTCAAACCGGGAGAAACCGCCACCCAAGAGGAATTAATGGCATTCTGCAAAGAAAACATGGCAGGGTATAAACGCCCGCGCGTCATCGAATTTCGGAATGAAGTGCCGGTTTCAAATGTCGGAAAGATCTTGCGACGCGTGCTGAGGGATGAAGAGGTTAAAAAACAAAAAACCTGAGATGATGAAGCAACGAACCGAAAAAATTGGAAGAAATGACCCCTGCCCCTGCGGCAGCGGCTTAAAATATAAACGGTGTTGTATCGGAAGGGAGATCTCAATTCACTCGGATATTGAAGCACATTACGCCAAAAAGTATCAAATTCGCCTGAAAAAAGAATCCGACATTGACGGTATTCGAAAAGCCGGCAAGCTGGTTATAGAAACCTTGTCTTTGGCGGAATCCATGATTCAGCCGGGTCTGGTGACGGATGATATCAATACATTTGTCCACGATTTTACCATAAAAAACAATGCCACGCCTGCGCCGCTGAATTATCGCGGCTTCCCTAAAAGTGTATGCGTCTCGGTCAACGAAGTGATCTGCCACGGCATCCCCGGAGACTATGCGCTCAAAGACGGAGATATTGTCAATGTGGATGTGACGTCGATAATGGACGGATATTATGCAGATGCCAACAAGACATTCTTTGTGGGCGTTCCGGGTCCTGATGCCAAAAAAATTGTGGACGTCGCCCGTGAAAGTCTGAAACGGGGGCTGTCCATGGTCAAACCCGGAAACACCGTGGGAGACATCGGATGGGCCATTCAGAATTATGCGGAAAAAAAGGGGTGTTCCGTGGTCAGGGAATTTGTGGGCCACGGCGTGGGTTTCGAATTTCATGAGCCGCCGCAAATTCCACATTTCGGTCGTAAAGGCGACGGCATCGAGTTGGTTCCAGGAATGGTCTTTACCATCGAACCCATGATCAATTTAGGCACCCATATGCTGCGCGTCCTCAGGGACAAATGGACGGCTGTCACAAAAGACGGTTCACTGTCCGCACAGTTTGAGCAAACCATCCATGTAACCGATGACGGCTATGAAAGTTTGACACCGTATGAGTTGTAAGGGTTCAAGGAATCGAGGGGTCGAGGATTCGAGTGTTTTTTTCCAGGGATTTGATTATCGCTTTCAGCATTCTCTCGATATTCCAGATTTGTGCTCTTAATTCTTTGTAATTATTAAGCATTTCACTTGAACCCTTGAATCCTCGAATCCTAAATTTGGGTCAGCTCTTTTGGAGATGATTCAAAAATAAAAGCATGTTGCATTCGAAACGCTTATTGTACATTGCGTATTATCGGATAAAACCAGGCGCCTGCCAACACAGTGACAACCAACGTGAGGGCTCCGATCTGGTATGGCCATCGGAGCGATTGTTTCACAAAAAGACAGTACATCATTCCCAATACCAGCCCTGATAAAAATCCGAACAAGTGTCCCATGATGTCGGTTTGCCTGGCAGCGCCAAGAAATGCAAGAAGCGCCATCCCGGCGGCGATGGGCAAAAATGCCTGGTACCGCTCGCCACGCAGATTGATTTTTTTAATAAATTGATACGCTGACAACACGCCCACCGCACCAAATACGGTGGTGGAAGCGCCGATGGAAAGATGCCCGGTCTGATAAAAATAGGCGTTGGCCAAGTTGCCGAGCATGCCGGAAGTCAGCATCACGGCCCACCCCACGCCCCAGCCCATAACCGAGCATACGGCCGTTCCGAAAACAGCGATTCCGACGATATTGCCCAAGAGATGGGGATAATCGGCATGCAGCAGCAACGACGTTGCACATCGGTACCACTCGCCGCTTAAAATATGCCGAGCAGATGACCCGTATACCTTTGCAAAAGATCCGGCATCATGACCCGAGGACACGGCCGCATGAATGGACAGGATTACCAGCGCACCCCATAGACCGGAAAGGGTTTTGGGATATTCCCTGACGTGTATTTTGCGGGAGGGTTGAGATGATCTGTTTTCAAGAAGGTATGTCTGAATGAGTTCAGCGGCTGATGCATATGCATCGTCGTTCACCCGAAGCTCCCAGCCATTGCGCCCTTTGATGGATTGATGGTCAATACCTGAAGACAGCAGGACCAGACCGAATGTTTGCGCTTCTTCCTTTGAAAGCTTATCTAAAAGTATAGGCATTCCCGGTAAATTCCCGCTGGGTTTTGCGATATGAAGCAACTTCCAGGATCCCTGGGTCTTGAAAACATGGTGTTTCGCTGATCAAAGCGCTCTACTTTACCCGCGCCGATTTTTTTATTGCCGCTACCTTTCATGTAATGACCTTTCACATATCCAGCATCTTCTTCAACTCCTCAAGCGCCGCATCGGACATTTTGAATGAATGTTCAGGGCCCGGAAAGTTTTCATTGATAACATCCGTCTTATATTGTCCGAGCGCTTCCAGAATTATGCTTCGAATCTGGGTGTACTGTTTGACAAATTTGGGTATGAATTTATCGAACAGGCCGAGCATGTCATGGGTGACCAAAACCTGCCCATCCACATCCACGCCTGCGCCGATTCCGATGACCGGCACCTTGACCGACGCTGCGACCAGCTTTCCCAATGGCGCGGGCACAGCCTCCAGAATGATCGAAAACACGCCGACGCCTTCCAGGGCACGTGCATCTTCGATGATCCGTTTTGCAGCCGCTGCATCACGTCCCTGCATTTTAAAGCCCCCCAGGGCGCTCGCTGTCTGGGGCGTCAATCCAATATGGCCTTGCACCGGAATACCCGCCTTTACAATTGCCTCAACCGTGGGTGCGAAATCCACACCGCCTTCCAGTTTCACAGCATCGCATCCCCCTTCTTTCATCAGTCGCCCGGCATTGTGTATGGCCTCACGAATAGATGTATTATAGCTCATAAAGGGCATGTCGCCGATAACCAAAGGACCTTTGCATCCGCGAACCACCGCCTGGATATGGTGGATCATATGCTCCATGGTCACTGCCACCGTACCATCCAGACCCATCACCACCATGCCCAAAGAATCGCCCACCAGCGCAATGTCCACACCGGCTTCAGCTGCCATTAATCCAAAAGGATAGTCATAGGCGGTCACCATGACCAGTTTCCGGCCGTCATGCTTGGCCTGTTGAATATCAAGTATCGTGACTTTTTGATTGCTCATATCATTACCTCCACCGGTTAAATATTTTTTAAAAGTATTTTCACAA
>CAYTAQ010000201.1:0-2395 GCA_964435695.1 uncultured Desulfobacterales bacterium
ACATACGTCGAGCACTTTCCGGGGGCGCAGATGGATTACGGTTTTAAGTATATCACGCCGGATGTTCCGTACAAAGGGATATAATATCACATCATAAAGCGGGGCCAGTTGTTTATACTCGTTCAGGGCTCACCAACCTTCAACCTAAAATGAGCGTTTCAAATTTTAAGTATATTGAATTTTGGAATTCGTTCAATTTGGGTTCAATATAATCGATGCATCAACGGCGACCGGGACACCGTCTCGAACAATCAACGGATTGATGTCAATTTCCCGTATGTTCGGAACCATGCTTCCTAACGCGCACAAACGCACCAGGATGTGGGCAAATGCCTTCCGGTTCACGGCCGGAAACGATCTGAACCCGTCCAGGAGTTTCTGTGTTTTCAAGCGGCCGATCAAATCAAGTGCTTCTTCGATATCAAAAGGCGCTGCGGCAAAAGCCTTGTCATTGAATATTTCCGTCAGAATACCTCCCAATCCGCACATGACGCAAGGGCCGAACTGGGGATCTCTCACCATGCCGGCGATCAGTTCGGGTCCGCCTTTGATCTGCTGCTGCACCAAAATTTTCCCCTGATCACCCATGGCGTTTCTCAAATCTGTAAAGGCGACGCCGACGTCTTCAGGGGTTTGAAGATTTAAGCGAATCAGGTTTTGTTCGGTTTTATGAATTACATCCGGGATCAGTCCTTTTAAAACAAGGGGGTAACCAAATTCCCGTCCTGCTGCGACGGCATCTTTTATGGTTGTGGCGAGATGTTCCTTCACCGTCGGAATACCGATATCAGAAAGTATTTGCTTGGATAGTTGTTCATCCAGACTATTTCCCTTTTGTTTCAGCAGATCGATATTTAACGGTGAAAGTTTCAGAGACGGCAATGCAATGCTTTCTTTGAGACGCCCTCGCGGTTTCTTATTTTTTAAAAATGCCGCCATGCATTCCACCGCCCGATAAAGTTCCCGGTAAACGGGAAATCCCAAGGCCTGCGCGTGCATCTGAAATTCATACGCCTGCGCTCGATTGCCCAGAAGCCATATGAAAACAGGTTTGCGGTATTTTTTTGCGATGTCGGCCAATGGGCTGACATCCATTTTTGTGACTTTGCCGCCGATAAACACGTGATAGAGAACGGCATCGACCCCCGGATCACTGCATACGGCCTCAAACGCTTTTTGATATGCCGTGTCCGGTCCGTTTTTTTCAATGGCCGGCCATAGATCCACCGGATTTGCCGGAGGCATCCATTCAGGATAAATCTGTTCCAGCAAGCCGATGGTTTTCGACGATAAGCAGGCTGTATCGAGACCCATCTGATCCATAAAATCCGTTGACACAATACCCGCGCCGCCGCTGTACGTGACAACGGCAATGCGGCCGGCGCCCGGAAGCGGGAGATGATCGTACATCGCAAGCGTCCGGCAAAGATCGAGCATCTGTTTAAAGTCAGTGGCTTCCACAACGCCCACCTGGGCCAGCGCGTCATGCACAATGGTGCCGTTCCCGGCCAGGCTGGCGGTGTGACTCATGGCGGCTTCGGCGCCCTTGGCGCTTTTGCCGCCTTTTAGAATGACAATGGGTTTGACTGTTTTTCTACAGGCAGCTAAAAATCTCGGTCCGTTCGTGATGGATTCCAAATAGGCGCCGATGACGCGGGTGTCCGGATCTTCGATCAGATATTCCATAATATCACATTCGTTGACATCCGCTTTATTCCCCAGGGAGCAGGCTTTGCTGATGCCCATGGTGCCATGGGTCACGGTATCGATGAGAAAACCGGCGGAAAGCATGCCGCTTTGCACGATCAGAGAGACATCACCGGCCCGCAGGCCGTCATCCCATATGACGGGCAGCACGAATGAAAATACATGACGATTGACAGCATCCACAAGTCCCATGCAATTGGGCCCCCACACGCGAATGCCGGTTTCCTCTTTTATCCTGATGAGCTCGGTTTGCAATGATTTGCCAGGTTCACCGGTTTCCGAAAATCCGGCGGATTGGACCATTACGCCCTTAATGCCGCGCCGGGCACAGTCTCTGACCGCCTGGACCGCCGGCAAGGCCGGTACAAAGACGATCGCCAGATCGACAGGGTCAGGTACCTGGAGAACCGAATCATAGCAGGTCAATCCTTCAATTTCCTGATAGCGCGGGTTAACCGGGTAGATCCGGCCCTGATAACCTGTGACCAGATTTTTCAGGATATGGTACCCCCCTTTCAATTGATTGGCGGATGCCCCAATGAGCGCAATACCATTGGGTTTGAAAAAAAAATTCATTCTTAATCCTTTTTTAGCTATTGGATGATTGCATTCAATATTAAATTATCCTCAAAGCCTATTTATTAAAGGTTTGTAACATTCGAATCAAATTTCATGCAAGATCCAGGTA
>CAYTAQ010000201.1:2405-6572 GCA_964435695.1 uncultured Desulfobacterales bacterium
AAAAACAATGCTAAAACATGCAGCAATAGTAAGTGGTGAGCCATACTTCATGGGGAGGGGTGAAGTCAAGTAAATTATATATCCTCTTGACATCATTATAAATATATGCAAAGAATCCATTATGATAAATTCGGAAAATATCGGACATGTTAGACCGGCTCACCGATTTGATGAAGACAAACTTTCCGCTTATCTTGAAACAAAGCTGAAGGGATTTTCAGGCGAATTGGATGTCCGGCAATTCGGGTATGGCCAGTCAAATCCCACCTATCTTTTGTTGGATGTCTCCAACCATAAAGAATATGTTTTAAGAAAAAAGCCTCCGGGGAAATTGCTTCCTTCTGCCCATGCTGTTGATCGGGAATATCGTATATTAAAGGCGCTGTATGAAACGGATGTGCCGGTTCCGGAGATGGTTGTGTTTTGCAAAGACGTATCTATTGTGGGGACGCCATTTTACATCATGGAGCGGGTAAAGGGACGGATATTTCGCGATGCGGCCGCTCCGGAAGCGAACGGTCCAAAGGAGAGAAACGATATTTTTGATGCCATGAATGATACGCTTGCCAAGATACATCGTATTGATTGGCGGGCAGTGGGACTGGAAAATTTCGGTAAACCCGGAAATTATATGGCAAGGCAGGTAAGCAAATGGACCCGGCAGTATACGGCATCAAAAACCGATCCCATAGAAAGCATGGACCACCTCATCAAGTGGTTGTCCGAAAACATACCGCAAGACATGACTTCCTCCATTGTCCACGGCGATTTCAGGCTCGAGAATCTGATCTTTCATCCGCATGAACCTCGTGTTCTGGCGGTGCTCGACTGGGAATTGTCGACCCTGGGGCACCCGCTGGCGGATTTGGCATACAATTGCATGGGGTATCATATTCCGGCTTCGGCCGGTCCGACATTAGGTTTGGCCGGAATTGATTTTGCAGCCAGAGGGATACCTGCGGAAAAGGAATATATGGCTGCCTACTGTCGTCGGACCGGTAGAAAGGAAATTCCTGATTGGACCTTTTTTATGGCATTCGGCCTGTTTCGCATGGCCGCCATTGTTCAAGGTGTATACCGTCGCGGCCTTGACGGAATTGCGAGTTCAGCCAATGCAAAAACATATGGTGCTTATGTTCAGTTTTTAGCTGAGGCGGCCTGGGATCTTGTAAAGAAACAATAAACTTAAAGCATTAGATAAAGTAGGTGCTTTATTTGAGTCTCTTTTTGCTCGTTACCAGATAAGGATTCAAGGGGTCAAGGATTCAAGGATTCGAGTGTAAACAAGAAAACCAATCACGAAAACAGGAAACTTTTCTATTTCTTTTTCGTGTCTTCGTGCTTTCGTGCTCACGTGGCGCAAGCGCCTGCGCTGTGCGTTCGTGTTGAGGGGGGGGCACATCCAATCTAACCCATGAAATATCATCCGCTTGACCCCTCGACTCCTTGGATCCTTGAACCCTTTTTTTACTGCAATGGAAAGAGAAAATGACTCAAGGTCAATTAAAAATAGAGAAAAACGACAACATCCTGACATTGACATTCAATCGCCCGGAGAAACGGAATGCGCTGACGCCGGACATGCTGATAGCGCTGTATGAAGTTTTGAAGACCCATTCAAAGGAGGATACATACCGTGTTGTCATCATAACCGGTACCGGTGAAAAGGCTTTTTCCTCGGGCTACGATATCAACGCAATTCCGACAACTGTTTCTGCGGAATTGGAAACCCTGTTGAAAAAAAAGAGTCCCTTTGAGCTGGCGGTGGACAGTATTGTAAACTATCCATACCCCGTGATTGCCATGCTGAACGGATTTGCGTTCGGCGGGGCATGCGATCTGGCTGTTTCATGCGACATCCGAATTGGTGCCGACGATATTCAGATGGGAATGGTGCCGGCCAGGCTTGGCATGGTGTATTTCCCGGATGGCCTGCTGCGATTCGTGCGTACAATTGGTTTATCACGAACCAAAGAGATGTTTTTTACGGCTCGGCGTTACAGGGCAACGCATTTGAAAGAGATGGGTTTGTTGGACTACATCGTGCCGAGAGAAGAGCTCACCCGCTTTACCTATGCATTTGCCGGCGAAATTGCTGAAAACGCACCCTTGTCTCTGAAGGGGATTAAAAGAATACTCAATATGATTTCCGAGTCCGGTAGATTGGGAGAAACGGAAATCAAAGAAGCAACGAGACTGGTGGAAAATTCATTTACCAGTGAGGATTTGAAAGAGGGACAGGCCGCTTTTCTGGAAAAACGGAAAGCGAAATTTAAAGGCAAATAGATAGCAAGACTTTTCAACCCGGCAGATAGGCAAAAGAAAGAGAAATATCTTTGTGCCCTTTGCGTCTTTGTGGTTCCGGTTTATTCGGTTAGATATTGAGGAATGCTAAAATGGGTAAAAACCGGTATAAAGCGATTGTGTCGTCTGATTGGAATGAATGCCTGGCGCCGTGCGGTCCCTTTGATTATATTTCTTTTGCTCATCCCGAATTGAGCGTAACGCTTACGGACGTTTTTCGGCAGTATACCGGCAATCAAATACCGCTCAGCAAGGCGATTCAAATTATCCGTGAGATAATTCCCGAACCCGTCTCGTCGGAGCAAATGGATGATTACATAGACAGCAAATTCAAGGTCTATGCAGGGGTGACGGATTTCATGGAATGGTGCCTTTCTAAGGATATCCTGTTTATGATCAACACAACGGGCGTTATCGGATATTTCCAACGGATCATCGCTAAAAATCTTATTCCCCCGATTCGATTTTTATCCGCCCATCCCAGCGTAGCTTATGTGAAAGGAAGGCGTGATCCTGATCATGTAATGGCCCTTTTTGAGGTGCAGGATAAGAGTGCCAACACCCAAAGGGCTGTGCAGGCGATGAATATCCCATCAGAAAAGGTTATCCTCATGGGTGACAGCGGCGGTGACGGACCGCATTTTTTATGGGGAGCCGATAACGATGCCTTTCTTATCGGCAGCATGACCAAACCGTCTTTGAAAAGCTATTGCCGGGAAAACAACGTCCAAATGGATCTGCTGTTCGGCATATCCTATGATGTCGGGGAGGACAAACGTCTGAAAGATGAGATGCAGGTAGACTTTCGGGAGCTAATACCAGTTATCGCTGAATTTGCTGGGATTTCATAAAAGCGTAAAGACTTACAGAATAAGACTCTGAAAAGATAAACATCCAACGTCCAACATCGAACGTTCAACGTTCAAGATGGAATGCTGCCGATTTTCGATGTTGGAAGTTGAATGTTGGGCGTTTATTCTTCTTTTTGTACTTCAAAGTGCCGGGAATCGAAATCCGGATTCCCTTCATAGCGTTTCATGAAGTATCCGGGCCATTTTTCGAAATTATTGATGATGTCGGGATCGATATCGATGCCGGCTTCATGAAAGGCCTTGATGATTTGATCCTGTTTTGGCGGACACCCCTTGATGGGAATCAAATGCTGTGCATGGGGATTGTTTTTGTTGGCCTGGCTAACGCACTTGCCTAAAAGAATCGTATGTTTTTTCCCGGGGTCCGCCAGCATGGTTTTCCCGGTCAGCAATTCCACATCATCCCATGGCTCCCCTTTCCAGGCTTTCATAATCGCTGCCAGAAGGTTGCCGGTTACCTCGGCGCAATAGGTGCATACGGTAAGATCGTAGCGGCGATAGGCAAGCCCTTTGAATCCAAATTTCTTCCAGGCCGCCGGCATTTCATGGTCATCGGTCCAGGGGAAGAAAGGTTCATGGTATCTGGCCAGATCCGTTATGTTTTCGCCGACGACATCGACATCGCTAAGGTCCAAGGACCGCTGATGGTTTTTTGCGTAATGCACCAGATGGGGTACGTCTTTGGGGTCCTGCCCGAGCAGCAGCGAACCCACTTTATCTGCCGCAAAAATATCTTTTGATCCCACAAGAATATTGCTGCGGTGCATGCGGCCATCCACATTCGGACCGTATTCCGCAGTGTAAATGCCGTCAAGGAGGCTGAAAACAGGCGGCATTTTATCTGAGAGGCGGGCAACATGAAAATGGAGATCTTTCACCGGATCAGAGCTGTGGCATTTTTTCCTGGATTCAAGACTAATCAGGCCTTTCAGGTTTTTAATGCCGAGGCTGACATGGGTCTGGACATGTGTTTTCATCACCGGAATGTCAA
>CAYTAQ010000202.1:0-6539 GCA_964435695.1 uncultured Desulfobacterales bacterium
GGGACCCTGGCCGGGAATCAGCAGTAGGTGCCCGGGAAGGATCTTGCGGGAGTCGATGCCCTGCCCGAAGCTTTGGCAGCTGGCCGGCATACCGATGCACACCAGCAGCACAATGGACCATAACCATCTGTTTTTTTTATATAACTGCATAGTCTATCCCTTCGATTTGTTTTTGCGGATATCCGCTTCGCCCGGCGTATCCCTGCAGAACAACGTTAATCACGGGTGCGTTGCGATTCAAGCCCTTTTTGAAAATGAAATTGAGCTCGCTTTCGCTTAGCCCGGCATTTTCGACAACCATGTGGTTCAAATAATAAAAACAAATTGTTTTCCTTTTTGGCATAAATTTTCATGCTCAAGCGTGCACAACGAAGCATAAAACAAAAATTTACATTGAAATGTCAGTGCCTCTTTTTGACAATCGGTTTTTCGTCCAATCCATCCAAGATTTCCACCAGACGTCGTTTGCGGATGTGCTGTTCCCTCAATGCCTTCAAATAGCCTTCGAACGCCGCTATCTTTTTTTCCCGGCGCATGACCTTGGCGGCCTTTCGCAAGTACCTGGCCGCTTCCTGGTAGGCGCTGGGCTTGACCTGGGCAATCAGTCGTTCAGCCTTGTCCTGCCAGATGGCTACCGCCCGATCCGGCGCGCGGTCCTGAACCGCCATAGCGATCTCATCGTCGTCAATCCCGTACCCTCCAAATCGCTTTTTGGGAAGCAAATCATACCATTTCAGTACCTGGTCCGGTTTTTTCTCAAGGATAGCGATGTCAATCAGCTCGTTAACCAGGGGAAATCGATTGCGTTGATCCACATCCGGCCGCCCCAGGCCGGACTCAGGAAGGGGCCATCCCTTCTGTATCCAGGGCAGTTTACCCTTTTCGAGGTAATGCAATAGAGATTCGCGCACCTTAGGCCAGGACTTGGCTTTGCCGCAGGCTTTTTTGCATTCCGTGAAGGCCTGCCGCGAGGGACGCCGCACGAATTCTTCGACCTGTATCGCCGCCACCGCCGGCCAGTTTTTTTGGAGCGTGCGGATCTCCCGCAGTTTATCCCGCAGGGCAGTAGCGATACCGGGCCATTTTTCTTTTGTTGCCTGAATTCCCTCCTGAATCCAGTGTTCGGCGTCTTTATATCGTTTCTCCATAACCAACCGCTTAACCAAACGATCATAACTGGCCGTTTGTTTGGCCTCAGCCATGCACAGGGGAATAATCTCATCCTTTCGATCAGCATGTTCCAACGCGTGGATGATCCAGTTGCTGAGCCTGTCGCGTTCGTAGTTGCGGCTGAAATGATCGTCGTTCTGGTTGATGCCTTTATGTTTTTTCAAGCGGGCCAACAACCGGTCTGCAAACGTGTGCCAGGCTGATTTGTGGTGCCGACGGTCGAGATATTCTGCAAATACCTCACACACCTCGAACTGATCATCGAGCACGGTATCCAGCGCCCAGTTCAGCTTATCGGCCGCATCAAGGGACGATCGATCCAGGGATTCGACGATCACCGGCATACAGGCGGCAATCTCCATGGCGGTTTCACCGTTATCGTTGCTCTCCTCCACCTGACGGAAGCCGGTTTCCACCAGTTCTTTTCCCAATGCCAGAACCTCGTCGGCGTGCCCTGCCGTTAAAAGCGTTTCAAGCTTTCCACGAATCCCGGAATAGTCCGGCGTATAGCCCTCACCATTCCAGTAATTCTGCCAGCCGGGCTCATCGCCGATGTCACGGATTTCTCTACGCAGTCGCGTCACCAGCGTTTTGGTGTTGCCGGAGATCAGTTGTTTGCGGTCGGAGAGACCCTGCGCTATTTCCGGGTACTCTCCTGCAAGCTCATGAATCAGGTCGATGAGCTTGGCTTTGGTCTTGCCCTTCAGAAACCCGTCGATATCCTGTCGCATAGTCTCGGGCATAGTAATTTCATCATTATTCGGTTCATCTTCCCGGTCTTCATCTTCCAACAAGTTCAGGCGATCATCATTCTGCTTTGCTTTGGGAATGCGTCTTTTCTTTTCGATCCGCTTCAGGTACTCGATCACCACGGCTACTGCGTGTTTACAGACCCATCCATAAGGACAGGTGCAGATAGAAACCGGCAGGCCGTCTTCACCCATGACAACTTTGGTGGCATAACGCTCTGTACCGTCTACCCAGGCAATCAGGCTACCGTCATCTGTTACAGCCAGGTCGGAAACGCGGCCCTGGCGCTGATAGTTTCTGCCCCTGGAAACAATTTTCCCGCCGGCCCAGTCTTCGATGTCGTTCCAACTCAGATCAGCAAATCGATCCAATGGTGTTTTCTTTTTCGGCATTGAGTTATGTCCTATGTGTTCTCATACCCAATCAATTCCTGCTGTTGATCAAATTCACGATCAGCTTGACCATGGTTTCTTTTTCCGCAGGATCGCTTTCGGCAATCATCAAAGTGATGGCAACCAGGGCATTGTCGGCGATGCGTTTTTTTCCATCCTTGCCGTAGAGCGCACGGTTCTTTCCCATAAACCAAAGAAACAGCGCCGCAGCGATCCGCTTGTTGCCGTCCACAAAGCTGTGGTTCTTTACCAAAAAATAGAGCAAATGAGCCGCCTTTTCCTCCAGACTGGGGTAAAGGTCCCGTCCGTCGAAAGATTGCATGACGGTCAGAAGCGAGCTTTCCAGCCCGGCATCTTTTTCTTGGCCGAACAGCGATGATGCTCCAAAGGTCTTGCGAAGCTGGATAATGATCTGCATGGCTTCGCTATGGGACACTCCTTTGACCTTACCTTTGCGAACCGGCCCCACCCGGATTCGCTGATGATCGTAATCGTCCAGCAGATCCAGAGCATAGGCATAATCAGTAATGACACGCAACAACGCCTTGGCCTGATCGGAATCCACTTCATAACGATCCAGCACCTGTCCCACCAGCTTCAGGGATTGACGAAGTTCCTTAAGCCGCTTTTGGTTGACCGAATAGCCCTTAAGGATGTGATCCCGCAGCACATTGGTGGCCCAAATGCGAAACTGGGTGCCGCGTTTGGAATTGACTCGGTAGCCGACGGAGATAATAGCGTCGAGATTGAAATGTTCCACTTGGTATGTTTTCCTATCAGCGGCAGTTGTTGCAAAAAATGCAACAACTGAATTGCGCGCCAACTCACCGGTTTTGAATATATTTCCCAGATGCCGTGAAATAACGGACTTGTCCCTTTCGAACAGTCCGGCCATCTGGTTCAGGCTGAGCCATAATGTCTCACCCATCAACCGTACATCCAGTACGGACTTGCCGTCCGGAGATTGATACAGGACTATTTCACCTTTTCCTGAGCCGGCGTTTTCTTCAATCCTTTTTGCCATTGAACTATCCTGCCATAAAGATTATTTTAACCGCCCATCATCTGAACACACATTTGAAACCTTGCCGGGTTCAAAAAATCTCTATCACTTTTAATGCGGGTTAGAGCGGCAGTAATGCGATTGGTTATAGTGAACTTGGGTTTAGAATGGTTCATAATGTTGCAACCCTTGCAGTTGTTTTCGATCAACCGAGGATTCCTCGGTCGTTCTTTCATTTGATTTATTTCTCAGATGCCATGATCTGGTGGGCTTGTCTCGTTCGGATAACCCAACCATTTTGGTTTAATCTGCAAAATTTCCGCTCCATAGCATGGCACCGGATAAAAAAGTTATACCGCATTGCCGCCATTCACTAAACATCAAGGAAAAGGTGAAAGATAGTAAAAGAGCGTTTTCCCAAGTCATGATTCGTTTCATCAATAGGCTGGCTGGGGAATATTGGGGATGGCGCAAGCTTCTTGGGTGCCTCAAGTTTTAATTCCTTCGCCTCCTTTTGAACCTGCCGGTCGATGTCCTTGCGGGCTTCTCCAGTTTTTCCATCGTAGACATAACCCAGCATGGCACCGGTCCTCATAAGGGGCGCATACTGGCCTGTTACAAACCGCATCATTCCATCTTTTACATATTCCCGACCGCCTAAAAAGAACCCGCTAGGCAAAAACACGCGCAATCTTTTGGCCTCAATGGCAAAATAAACCTCATAGCCGAGGCCACAGGAGACCTGCAGGTCGAGTCGGCCCTCGGGTGTATTCTTTTCCGGATCGACATCAGAGCTTACAACGTCGGGCTGAAGATGGATTTGGAGGGGGCCGTCCCGAAATGAAGGCACATGGATGAGTTGACGATAAAGCATTGTGGTAAGCCAGTCCTCGCGGTCATTAGGTGTTTGCTTGCGTAATTTTTTTCCAACCTGAAGAATTAAAAGTAGAATGACGGGGATATGCTGCTGTGGGAAAAGACGCGCATATGCGCCGTTTATATGGCCCGTCATCGCGATTCCCTTTTCTCCATCGCAATTTCGCCATATATCCTGGCAGCATCGTTCAGAGCTGCCGTGCGCGTCCAGTTTAAAAGGATGTTTGGACGCACGATATGTATTGTCTTGTCTTGAAAAAAAAGAATGTCGCGATTATACTTTAGGGTACCACGCCGATTTGATATGCGTTCTTTGTAGGATTTCAATGCCTTGAATAAATCTTTGGAAAGTGATTTGTTTCGATAGGGCGCCTCTTTTTGCGAAAGGTGAAGCGTAACCATTGCCAACCCGGTATCGGAGTCAGTCCCCCCTTCGGCACAAACACGCTGGTTTGATCTTTCAGCTTCTGCCCAGGCGTTGAGCGTCGTTGTCAAAGTGTCCGCATATGCGCCCAAGCCTTTCTCGGCATAAGGCAACATCTTGGATTTTTCCAACGGGTCAAGTGTTACGGATTGGGAGGAGCGCCGGTTGGTCGGTGTGGCACTGGGGATAAAAACATCAGTCGTATCCTCAACCAGGGAGATTTCCTGGTCGGTCAAAGCGAAATATTGATAGATCAACGGTTCAATCTCTGTTTGAAAATGATCAACGAGCATTTTCTTTTCTCGGAGCCAAGCTTTTTGTGCCTGATTCTCGACTTCATCGAAAAATGTATCTCGACCTGCTTGCTTTTTCACATCATCCAGGCGGTCTTTTAGCTTAGTGCGCATTTCTCCGAACTTTTGGACCACACGGTCTACGATCAAATCCGCCTCCGGTGAAACAAATTCGCTTCCCGGCAAAGGAAATGGCACTCTTAGCAACTCGTTCAGGTGTACCTTGTCCCTTTCACTTCCCCAGTTGGCCGAGGTATGAAAAAGAAAGTATCGGGATAGTTTTGATCGTAAAAAGACTGTCAGAAACATCAGCAAATTGGCATCTTCTTTGGGGCCATCAATTGATTGAAGAGTACTTTGGAAAAGCACATTGAAATTACAGTAGGCTACCTTACTAAATCCATGACTTATCAATACCATAGGCGCTTTAAATATTTTAATATCTGGAGCACGCCTTAAAAACTGATTTGACCCTCCTATTTTCTTAAGCCGTTTCCCCAGCTGTATGCAATCGTCCTTAAATAAAAGCATTTCAACAGACTGATCTGTTTGAATAAAAGTATTCTCAGGCGACCAAGGATTTGGTTTCGGCTTGGGGTAATTTCGATCACTTTTCGCCTTTTCCGGGAAGTATGGCTGAAACCCCTGTCCTTTTATCCATCGCTTTCCTTCATTGGGCTTACCGGCTAGATCTGAAAGTGGTGGAAATCCTTGAAGTAAATCGAGCAACTTTTGATCCCGTAGGGTTCCCCAAAGCCGGCGCTTCCACACCACAGGAGCGGTTTTGGATTGGGTGGCGGCCAGAATGTCGGCCAACGGAATCCAAGTGCGAGATGACGGATTGATTTTGATGATGCTCTGGCGGAGTCCGTCGCGATTGAATTTCGGTGCATTATATTCCACTGCGTGATGATAAAGATCGGGCAACGCCTTTTTAAATCGAGCGATAAACGCAGGGCATAAGGCGTTCTGGAAAAGCAAAAATCTGTAGTCCGCCAATTGCAGCACCTCTTCCAAGGTAACCCGGGTTAACCATTCGGCCTGGAAAGCATCCGTCTGGTTTTGAAGGATCTTGGTGGGCAGCAAAAGGCAACCGGTTCCGCCTTCCCTCAGCTTTCCCGGGGTTTTTTCCATAAACTTTTGGGCCAGTTGTTTGCTACCCCGGCCCTCCCATGGCGGATTGCCGATAACGCAATCGAATGTTTGTCCAACAAGAGTTTCATCGGCCAGGAAATCACCTCTATAAATGACAGTGATATCCGCAGCCGGCCGGTCAGGCGCATTGCCATAGTCCAACAGCTTTGGCAGAGGCCGTCCCGTTCTTTGGATATATTCCTGTATATCGGGTGGTTCGAAAAAATCCAGATAGGCCAGATACAAACTGAAACAGGCAATGCGGCAGGCTGTCTCTTCCGCATCGACGCCGTTAATTTGACATGACAGAATTTCCTGGAACGCTTTTACCTTCGTTGTGTAATGAGCCCGTTTGTTTTGCAATAACCAGCGATTGGCCAACCGGTTAAAAAGAATAACCAGAAAAATGCCGGACCCGCAGGCAGGGTCTAAGAAAGAACCATCAAGGGCATTCGGATCGTCGCGGACGGCCATGTCTACCACCATTTCCGCCAGAA
>CAYTAQ010000203.1:0-6457 GCA_964435695.1 uncultured Desulfobacterales bacterium
CTATACACCTTTTCATCAATGATTCATAAAGGAGATATTTATCAGCGATGGGTAATGCGTAGCGAGGGATTCGTGTTTTCAGACCCAATAGCGCTTTGCGAAACTAACTAATTGAATTTTTAAGAATAATCCACATCACTCATCACTCATCACCGCTTGGCCAAGTGAAGCGGGCGTTACTTTATTAATTTTTAACAGAACATATCCGATACCTGATCGCCCATGGATATCAAACGACGACTCATCTATGTTTTATTTACGATCTTCTGTGTCATTATGGCAGGAAGCTTTGGGTATTTTTTCATTTTTGAGGGCCAGCAAGGTTTTACGCGGTGTCTTTATATGACGGTCATTTCCCTCACAACCGTCGGGTACGGTGAGATTATCGCAGTAACGGGAAATCTTACTGCTGAGATTTTCACCATGATTCTCATTACCTTCGGCATGGGAATTATTCTATACGGTATCAGTACCCTGACAGCCATTATTATTGAGGGTGAGCTCTCAGGTATGCTAAGGAAGAAGAAAATGGAAAAAGCGATTCAAAAACTCAACGATCATTATATCGTATGCGGCGGCGGGGAAACCGGTCGGCCGGTAATCACAGAGCTAATTAAAAACAACGAACAGGTCGTGCTCATCGAACAAAGCGATGAGAGTATTGAGAAATGCAAATTGCTTTGGGAAGGCTTGCTTTATGTAAAGGGTGACGCCGCCGATGATGCCAATCTGATTTTAGCCGGGATCAGCCGTGCAAAAGGCGTCATCGTCAGCCTGCCTTCCGATAAGGACAATCTATTCACCACCATGAGTGCCCGCATGCTGAACAGCAGAATCCGGATCATCAGCAGGGTGACCGACACCGGCCTTGAAGCTAAAATGAGGCGCGCCGGGGCCAACGGCATCGTGTCTCCCAATCTTATCGGAGCACTGAGAATGGCTTCTGAAATGATACGCCCCACAGCGGTGGACTTCCTGGACAGCATGCTTCGGAGCAGCCAGGGGAATTTGAGAATTCATGAAATCAATGTATCCGAAAAATCAGGATTAACGAATAAAAATATTATGGAGGCCGGTTTAAAGGAAAACTACGCGCTGCTGGTATTGGGCATACGCGATAAAAATAAAGTGGTTGAATTTAATCCTTCGCCGACAAGGGCGCTTGAAGCTGGTGATACTCTCATTGTTATGGGGGAGGTGGAGAATATCACCCGGGCCAGACACAAATATTAGAACGGTTTGCTGGATTTAATCAGCAGCCGAAATTATATGGCACGTCATCCGATCTATTGAAGGACTCAACATTCTCACCCATGCCCACAAAAGACCTCATACTGGCCGTTGACAACGGCACCCAGAGTCTCAAAGCGATCCTGTTCGATGCCGAAGGCAATCAACTGGCAAAAGAACAGCTTTTCTTTGATCCTTATTTTTCAGCACAGCCCGGTTGGGCAGAACAGGATCCCGACGTCTTTTGGCAAGCTCTCTGCAGTGCCTGTCAGGGTCTGTGGCGGCAGCATAATTCATTGAAGGAACGCATCGCCTGTGTTGCATTGACCACCCAGCGGGGAACGGTCATCAATGTCGATAAAGGCGGCAAACCGCTCCGCCCGGCAATCCTCTGGCTGGATCAGCGAAAAACCCACGGCATGCGGCCCATCGGAGGTCTTTGGGGGCTTTTGTTCAACATCATCCGGCTGGACGACACCATCGCCTATTTTCAATCCGAGGCGGAAGCCAACTGGATCCACACCTATCAGCCGGACTTGTGGGAAGAGACCCATAAGTATCTGCTTTTATCCGGTTATCTGACGTATAAACTGATCGGCAAATTCGTCGATTCCATCGGATGCCAGGTAGGCTATATCCCCTTTGACTACAAACATATGCGCTGGGCGCCGGCATGGGACTGGAAATGGCGATGTCTGCCGGTGGAGCTGGGCAAGCTTCCGGAGTTGATTCCACCCGGCCAGACGCTGGGAACCATCTCTCAACTTGCCGCAAAAGAGACCGGCATCCCAAAAGGGTTGCCGCTGATTGCAGCGGCAGCAGACAAAGCATGCGAAGTCATCGGTTCCGGCAGTCTTGACTCCGGAATTGGATGTCTCAGCTACGGCACGACGGCAACCATCAACGTGACCCATAAAAAGTACGTGGAGCCCATACCGCTGCTTCCTGCCTACCCATCCGCCGTACCGGATTATCATACGGTGGAAGTCCAGGTTTTCAGGGGCTACTGGATGGTCAACTGGTTCAAAGAAGAATTCGGGCATCCCGAAAGAAGAGAGGCCAGAGAAAAAGGCCTTGCGCCGGAAATGCTTTTTGAAAAACTGCTGGATGACATCCCACCGAGCTCAATGGGACTGATACTTCAGCCATATTGGACGCCCGGACTGAAATCACCCGGCCCGGAAGCCAAGGGCGCCATCATCGGTTTCGGCGATATTCACACCAGAGCGCACCTGTATCGATCCATTATTGAAGGATTGGCATATGCCCTTCGGGAGGGTAAAGAACGTATTGAAAAACGGAGCCGAACGCCCATCACCAGCCTTCGTGTTTCAGGCGGCGGCTCGCAAAGCTGTCAAGCCCTGCAGTTGACGGCGGATGTATTCGGACTTCCCACTGCCAAGCCCCTTCTCTATGAAACCTCCGCGCTTGGCGCTGCCATTGACGGCGCGGTTGGTGTGGGGCTCCATTCGGATTTTAAAACAGCTGTAAAAATCATGACCCATGTCGGCACGGTCTTCGAACCGAATCCAAAAACGCACGAATTATTTAACGCCTTGTATCGGGATGTGTACAAAAAAATGTATAAGCACTTGAAACCATTATATGAGAGAATTCGAGAAATTACCGGATATCCCCAATAAAATCATTTGATTTATTCAAAGGGCTCCATTATACTAATAAAATTCCCTTTATCATTATTCCCAAACGGTTACTGTATCAGGGGATAATACCCTGTAGGCAATAAACAGCGAAACATTTCTTTAAATTGTATGAACTAAAATAGTTAGATATTATGTACTTTATTTCATAAGGTACAGCTCGTATGGGTTGCTATTCATTTGTACCCATCGCAACCGATTGAATATTAAAATAAAAACAATAAATAAGTTGCAATGCTGCAAAGTTGCATATTTTTTGCAAGATGCTCTTAGCTTAGGTACCTTAATATTTAATGAACAGCCAATAGGTGCTAAAATGAAAGCAATTCATCAAAAAACCACCCCTTTTACGTTCAAAAATATAGCCGTTTATTTACTCATCGTTACATTCGCCATCATGCTCATGGCTTGCGGCTCTACAAAAACCATTCAGAAGACACCGCCGTTTCATTTTGCAGGAACCACCACGGCTAAAGGTGTCGACTCCTCAGGTAATTTGGGAGTCCCTCTGGAACCGACGGAACGATTTTCTACCGCAGATGAAGAGGTATATGCCCATATCAAGTTTGAAAATCTTTCCGGTGAACACAAGGTTCGCTGGGAGTGGTATGAGCCGAATGGGGATCTCTATTACGCAACGGACAGCACGCCGCTTAAGGTGAGCAATGGCAACTATTTAAAGAAATGCACTGCCTGGCATAAGATCACCATCAAGGGAAACAAAGCACAGGACATGCCGGGGAATTGGGAAGTCCGGGTGTTTTTCGACAATGACATGGTGGAGTCCAAAAAGTTTTCAATTCTGGCGGAAAAAGCGATAATGGCTTCCGTGCCGATCAAAGGAACCCAGAGGGTTTTCCCCAAAGACTGGGGCCTGGTCATCGGTATCGAAGATTATGCCCACTTGCCGCGGGTCGATTTTGCGCGCAAAGATGCGCTGGTGGTCAAGGAATACTTTATCAAAATTTTAGGTGTTCCCGAACAAAACATCATCACCCTGATCGGCGGCGATGCGACCAAAGCAAGGATTACAGGTTATCTTAAAAAATTCATTCCCGCCAACGTCAGCAAGGAAACCACCCTGTATGTCTATTTTGCCGGTCATGGCGCACCCAATATGGAAACCGGCGAACCCTATCTGGTACCTTACGACGGTGACACCCTTTTTATAGAAGAAACAGGATATAACCTGAAACAATTTTATCAGTTGATCAATGACCTGGATATCAATCAGGCCTACGTCTTTCTCGATTCCTGTTTCAGCGGCGTGGCCTCCCGTGCGGCGGAAATGTTGACCAAGGGTTCCAGACCTGCCCTGCTCAAAGTGGAAGATATCGGCCTTGCCACCCAAGAAGTCATTGCCCTGAGTGCGGCTGCTTCCAATCAAACCAGCAATGCGTTCCCGGAGCAGGAACACGGGGACTATTCACGTATTACCTGCTGAAAGCACTGAACGGAGATGCGGATGACAATGATGACCGGTTTGTCACCATTAAGGAGATTTACAACTATGTAAGCAAAAATGTAACGCGCGCGGCGCATAGAATGGACGTTGAACAGACACCGGTAATCTCCCCTTCGCTTGAAAACTTGAAAGATATATCCGTATCCAGGGTGGGCCAGTAGTTGAATTTGAGAATTAGAAAATGATTAGGTTTCTATCGGTTCTTTTTTGTGTAACAACCATGCTGGTCCTCTTGGGTCATCCGGCACTCTGCCAGGACGCTAAGTGGGTAACCGTTGAAGGAATTGCGCCCATTGAAAATGTTACCAAAAGCGAAGCCAGGAAAATGGCCATCGACAATGCCCGCAGGGAAGCCGTTGAAAAAGTCGTGGGCGTCGATATTCTTTCTGAAACCATGGTCATCAATTACAATGTTTCCGGGGATGTGGTCCGCACCATTCCCCATGGCAAGGTCATCGGCATTGAAATATTGAAAGAAGATGTCGAACTCATCCCACCTAAAAATCCAGGGGAAGCCCCTTTTTTAGCTTATAAAGTTAAGATAAGAGCCCTTGTGGCAGAGGAAAAAGGCAGAGCCGATGTCTTTTTCAAGCTCGACGCACAAATAAACCGGACCGTGTTCAAAGAAGGGGATTTCATTGAAATCAAAGTGACACCGAGCAAGGACTGTTTTGTCAACATCTTTAATATCCTGGAAGATGAAAAAGTGCTGGTTCTATTTCCCAACCGTTTCAGTCGAAACGGTTTTGTCAAAGCCAATACCACCTTGGTATTTCCGGATGACGCAGATCGAAAACGGGGGATTACCCTGGGAGCCTTTGTGGACGAGGGGAAAGAGAAGGTCGATGAGATATTTCACATCCTGGCGTTAAAAGAACCGCTCCAGTTAAATACGGCCAAGTTCAAGGAAGGCATATTCGGCATTTATAACGGTCAATCCGCCCTGGTGAACGATCTGGTGAAAAGCATCGTGGGAATCCCGCTGCAGGATCGAGCCGAGAAATTTATTCAGTACCGGATCACGAAGTAAGGATAAATACAGCAACGTTCATGCATTTATAAATATGTGACAAATTCGATTGTAGAATTTTTTAGAACCGCGAAGACGCGAAGAACGCTAAGATAATATTTTTATTATTGAATCAAAGAACCCCGATTCAATAATATAATCAGCCCTTGGGCATTTCATAGTTATTATTGTAAAATTTTTTATTATACCCTTGTTATCCTAATATTTTTGTCCGCAGGGCATGGCAATTTTTCATGGTCATTGGTTTCTTCGACCAGGAATAAATATATATCCTTTGCGAACTTGGCGTCTTGAGCGAAGCGGGCGGTTAATGCTCTTTTGATCGTGAAAAGATGCAATAACAGTTACGAATTGAAGTACTGAACGATAATTGTTGAGATATAAACCACTTACGGAGTGCTGAAATGAACTTACTCAAAAAGATGTTGGCGCTGGCGCTCGCTATCCTGTTTTTCAACCTTTGCATGGTGAATGCGGTCTTTGCGCAGCAGAACTGGTTTTCGAAAGCAGAGATCACCAGGCATACCCCGGTGATCCGTTCGCTGCCTGAAGAGAAAATTCCGGTGGAGGTTGTCAAAGAAGGCGGCGGCAGCAAATGGCTATGGGCATTGCTCGGTGTCGCCGCTATCGGCGGTGTGGCCGCAGCAGTCGGCGGTGGCGGCAGCAGCAGCGGCGGTGGTGGTGGAGAAGAGCCGCCACCTGCAGGAACTACCGGTGATATATCAGTATCGTGGTGATCGTGAACAATTAAAGAATATAAAGCTTGTTTGAGGATTTTATTGATTATGTACGGCGCTGCATCCAAAACGTAGTACCCGATGGCTTGAACTGATTTGATCCAGTCTTTTTAATCCGGCTTATGAGGGCGAAATGAAAAATTCATCTGATATAAATTGGCTGAAACTCCCTTTTCTTTCAATTCTTGTCATCGTTCTTCTGCTTTTCGTAACAGCATGCGGTGATTCCGAGAAATCGTCATCCGGTGATACCGGATCTATTTCTTTTAGCATTGATTGGATCGATGCACCGACCCTTGAAGAAACTGACAGCTCTGGGGTGACACGGGCAGCA
>CAYTAQ010000204.1:0-6249 GCA_964435695.1 uncultured Desulfobacterales bacterium
GTGTAACAAAAACAGGATATCAGTTTCCAAACAGCCATTCAAAGAAATGAGGAGTTGAAAATGAAAATCGTTCATTATTCCGATTGTGAGGACGTCATTATCGAAAAGTTCCCCTACAAGGGGAAGAAAAACGAAGTTGTCGGCACGAGCATCCGATGGTTGAGCAAGCATGGTGATGACGGCCATGGTTATCCGGAGTACGGGTTGCGCTATTTCACCATTCAACCCGGCGGATATATCCCGATCCACAATCACTTTTATCACCAGACCATGTATATTCTGGAAGGCAGGTTCGAGTGCTGGTGTTTCGATGCCGAGACGGACGAGATTAGAGAAAAATCCATCGCCAAGTCCGGAGATGCCATCCACATCCCTTCAATGGAACCGCATGGCATGAAAAATATCGGGGACACAGCGGCGACATTTTTGTGCTGTATCTGCAACGTTTATGACGATGAAGGCGACCGCTTTCGCCGGGGTTGATATTTCCGCCTGGTGCTGGAAGCGGCTTTTTGTGCAGGGCGGGAGCTGCGTTTTTTATTTGCACGAACCGGTGCAGGTTTTGTGAGCCATTCATCCTGCGGCTGGATACAGCGCAGCTCGCGGCCCATGAACTTCTCGATGGCGGGAAGATAGAAGGCATCCTCCTCATCAGCAAAGCTGATGGAGGTACCCGCCGCACCGGCACGGCCGGTGCGTCCTATACGGTGCACATAATCTTCCGGGTCACGCGGCAGGGTGTAATTAATGACATGATTCATCCCCTCGATATGAATACCGCGTCCGGCCACATCTGTTGCAACCAGCGCCCTTACCTTTCCGTTCTTGAAACCATCCAGGCGGCGAATTCTCTGTTCCTGGGGGACATCACCGGAAAGCTCGGCGCAGTTGATCCCATAGCGTGTCAGCATATCTGCAAGCCGCCTGACCTCATCACGTCTGTTGCAAAAAATGAGAACTTGGTCCAGTTTCTTTTTTGCAATAATGTTAAACAGCAGGGTAAACTTTTCGCTGGTGGTCACGATGTAGACGATCTGATCCACAGTATCGACCGCAATCTGCTCCGGTTCGATCTCAATGGTTACCGGATCACGGGTCCACTGTGCGGCCAGGCGGGTGACCTCTTCGGTCAGCGTCGCACTGAATAAAAGTGTCTGGCGATTATCCTTTTTCGGTGTGCTGTAGATTATCTTGCGGACGTCCGGAATAAATCCCATATCAAGCATCCGGTCGGCCTCGTCGATTATCAGCGCCTCGACCTTTTTCAGGTAAAGGTCACCCCGTCTCTGAAAATCGAGTAGTCTTCCCGGCGTGGCGACGATAATATCGATTGCAGCACCGGTCAGCTGTTTTTTCTGTTTTTCGTAATTCATGCCGCCGAATATGGATACGATGTTAAAGGCACAATACTTGGCGAGCTGCTGCGCTTCCGCAGTAATCTGGAGGACCAATTCCCGGGTGGGTGCCAAGACCAGGACCCTGGGGGTGCCCGATTTCCGCTTTCCCTGGATGGGGTTGTTCAGCATCCGGGTGATAACGGTGATTAAAAAGGCGGCTGTTTTGCCCGTGCCTGTCTGGGCCCGGCCGCTGGCATCCTTGCCGGACAGGGTGCTGGGAAGAATTTCAGCCTGGATAGGCGTACAATACGTGAAGCCAAGATCGAAGATGGCATGGAGCAGCGAGGGGTGCAGATTGAAATCGTGGAACCGGGTCTTGCCTTCGAGTGAAGGAACCTTGAATTTGGAAACATCCCACGTTTCCTCCACAGAAATGCCTACGGGGCCGGTTGCGGAAGACTTGGGCCTGCGGTTTTGCTTTCCTTTCTTTAGGGGAGGCTTTCTATGGGAGGAACGAGTCTTCTGTTCAGATGCTATCACCCCGGAGTCGGGTTCGGCAGTGGATCTCTTTTTTTGTGGCGCTTTATTTTGAGGGCCGACTTTTCCCTCTGCCGGTGCTTTGGTTTTTCTTCTAAATTTATTCAGCACCTTTTGAAATAGATTTTTCATTTTCTTTTATGGTGTTACGTTTCGTACTTGAAAATTGTCGCAAATCAGCTAAAAGTGTTTATAAAGTATCCTTAACATATGTATACAAACTATCCAACATCATTATGATAACGCTGTCTCTTTATGAAAAAATCTTCTATATCGGTAATCGACGCACACGCTCACTGCGGGGTTCTTGACTGCAGCATGCCGCAGTCCTACGAAGCTTACATGCGGCAGATTGCCGGAACGGACATTTGCGGGGTCGCTTTGTTCTCTCCTGTTTTAGAGATTTACGACCGTTATGACGTTAACTTTGCTGAAACACCTGCGTGGCGGTTGCGACGGCTCGAAAGCAACGCCTACCTGCTCCCGCTGGGCTCACCTGAGCTGACAGTTTTCCCTTATTTTTTT
Organism: uncultured Desulfobacterales bacterium; assembly: GCA_964435695.1. GTDB lineage: Bacteria > Desulfobacterota > Desulfobacteria > Desulfobacterales > B30-G6 > CAYTAQ01. The sequence goes on from CAYTAQ010000204.1 coordinate 2,400, forward strand.
ATTTGGAACGACTTTGCCGTGGACCAGCTAACGCCTGCGCACTGCGGGATAAAGTGGCACCGCCACGCAGGAGAACCTGTCTACCGCTACGATGATCCGAAATGCCGGACCGCGGTGAGCGAGATTTTGCGCAGAAACCTGCCGGTGGTTCTGGAGGAGGAATTTGACAACACGCTGCGTTTCGTCCGGGAGCTGGCTGAAGGGGTGACGGTGATTATTCCTCACCTGGGCTTGCTCAATGGGGGGTTTCGATCCATTGCCGAGGCTGGACTGTGGGAACTGGAAAACGTGTGGGCGGACACCGCCCTGGCTTCCGAGGTCGAGGTCAGTGAATACCTTCGGCGCTACGGTTACAGTCGTCTGTTGTTCGGCTCCGACTTTCCCTTCGGAGACCCCATTGAAGAATTGCGGAAGGTACGCAATCTGAGACTTGGGCCAGCTGTGGAAGCGGCAATACTGGGAGGCAATTTCCTGCGACTGCAGGCACGTATCGTTCGTTTGAAGAAATAGGAAAGACAACGTTATCGTTCCGCTTCCGTGGCAAGCGCATCAGCTGTTACGAACAGAGTGTTCAGGGCTCATCGGACATATACCAAGTTAACTATTGTAAAATAAATGTAAATAAATGAATTGCGTTATACTTTGAAACGGTTATGTATTAAATTAGCCGCACGATTTTTTTCAGGTTGAAGGGGAAGAGGAAACAGCACACATGGAAACGTGTTTCAACCGGAATAAGCCCGGCGAAGAGATCGCAAACAGCATCACACACGGGATCGGTATCGTACTGGCGGTTGCAGCGCTGGTGGTCCTGACTGTATTTGCAAGTATTTACGGTAATGCCTGGCACATCGTCAGCGTCAGTATTTATGGTGCGACGCTGATTCTCCTTTACACCGCATCGACGCTTTACCACAGCATTCAAAAACCCCGTATAAAAATCGTTTTACAGATTCTGGATCATTCCGCCATATACCTGCTCATTGCAGGAACCTACACGCCCTTTACCCTGGTGAATCTTCGCGGTCCATGGGGCTGGTCGCTTTTTGGCGTGATTTGGGGATTTGCGATTGTAGGAATGGTGTTTCAGCTGTCGCCGATGAGACGCTGGCAGGCGGTATCCCTCGGTTTGTATATCGGAATGGGCTGGGCGGTCGTGGTGGCGATCAAGCCCCTGATCGCATCTGTGGCAGTCGGCGGCATTGTTTTTCTCGTTTTGGGCGGTCTGGCTTATACGGCCGGCATTCTGTTCTACAGCTGGAAAAAATTGAAATATCACCATGCGATATGGCACCTTTTTGTGCTGGCCGGCAGCATCCTTCATTTCTTTGCCGTGTTGTTCTATGTCTTACCGATTCCGGTATAATTCTGCGTTCATTTTAACCACGACATGTCCCCAGCCACCACAAGAAGGACCTGTATCGAAACATCCGCTTGTGTTGAACATGACTTCGTTTGGATTACGCCCGTTCATAAGGTTTTCGAAGAAAGCATTAATCAGCACAGTCAAATTCGGCATCAAAAAGGAACATACCCGCTCCGGATTCTCTTTGGTGAGTAAGTTACCTGAATTATCAAAAATCAACCGTTGACCCACGATATGCCCTGAGTGGCACCCTATCGATTCGATAACTTCGGCAACCAGTCTGTATTTTGATGCTTCAATAGCATTTTGAAACAGGTTTTGAAATTTGGGGTTTTTTTCAATCAGCGACCAGTCGTGGCTCTCAAGGTTCAGTCTTCTCCGGATTATTTCTGAAATTTGGCTTTTATCCATGTTGCCCTCTTGTGGATTTCCCTTCATCGTTTCGAGGTTGTTTTATTTTTGCGGAATTTTTCTATGCACGCTCTGCACGAATGTCCCCTCGAACCTCGTTTTCTTTACCGATCGTGCGGCGACTTGTGCCGGAGTTTACTTGCCACCCGTGGCACTGTACCAGGTGCTGTTGGGGTATTTGGCCAACCGTTCGCCTCTGGCGTCCTGAATCAGTTGAATGGCGGCAGCGGCAGCCGGGTTGCCCATGCCGGCAGCTTCCTTGAGCATGGGTAGCGCCGGTTCTTCAACCAGCGCCAGACAGGCGGGAGCACCTCCCATGACCTTTTTACGAGCGAAGGCCGGCATTTTTGAAAGGAATCCAGTGGCCGGGTTTGCATTTTCTCCGGTTTTTTTAACAAGCAGTTTGATCAGCTCAGAATCACTCATCCACTTCTGATCGGTTTGACTCAGCGTCCCACCGTTCAAGACAATCGCACGTTTGCTGCTCAATATAGCTCCCAGCCCCTTCAGGGCGCTGTTTGAAACCGTGCTGTCGAGTTGAGCCAGATAGTAGAGAACACTTCCCAGGTATTGGTTATCTCCGGCATTTTCAAAGGCCTTGTCCAGAAACTGTTTGTTCACTTTTTTGTGCCAGTCCAGATCCGGCATGGATACCAAACGGGTTAGCACCGGCAGGTTGCAGACTCGCAACCGGTTGAGTGTAGCATTGTAGTGCTGCTTGTAGTACGCGGCAGAGTTATTGTTTCGTTCCATGTAGTATTTTTGGGCATGGGCAAAATAGATCAGAAGCCTGGCGTTTTGATTGGGGTCGTCATCCGCCGCTTGGGAGATCTCGATAACCCGGTCGTAATTGGCCAGGTCGAATGCGGCCAGCGCCTGTTTCTCCCAATCCAGCAGGGCAGGAGATTCTTTCCATTCAACAGCGCCGAGAGGCATCGCAAAGGCAAGCAGGCTTAATATACAGATGAATGATAGGCTTTTTATGTGGGTCATCATGGCACCTCCTCAAAGAAACCAGCGGCAGTTTGTTTTCAACACGGAAAAGATTGCAGCGCTTTATTTTTGTAAAAAATATTAGTCACTGCAACGCATCCAGTCAAGCTCATACAAACTTACAGCCTGGTGGGGCAGATGTCAATTATTTCGGCAGTCGTAAAATATTGACAAAAAGCGGAAAACTTTGTGAGAAACTTAATTTGCCAATGTCAGACATCAACGTTTTTTAAAAAGCAACAAATAAAAAAACGACCGGCAATAAGTTATGACCCCTTCATGGTTTCAGATATGCCTTGCTGGTTTTCCAAAACAGCCTTCAGGTTTCGGCCTAATACACCGGCGTATTCGGCCAGTCCCAGCTTTTCTATATTTTTGGTCAAGGGTTTCGGCATGTTGCTCGCCGGCAGATTTTTCAATAGACAATCCGTATTTTTTTCAGGCAATATCCTTCCGGTATCAAAATTTTTTCCAGGCCTTCTCGAATCTGATCATCGGTTGCCAGGTAATAAGTGGGCGGAATGATGCAAGCCTGCGTTTGGCCTTTCCATTTGAAGGTTACCCTTGTCTGCGATTGCGGGGCGGTTACGATGATGACTGATTTCATATATGGAAAAGCGTGTAAGATGTCAAAATCAAACCGGGCCAGGTATTCAGCGTACAACACTTCATCCAAGCGACCGTTCAATCGGTGTTCTTCAAGTTCTTTTTGAAGGGCAGATATGTGCTCAATGGAGACGATTCTTTCCCGCCAACCCGCTTGCCTGAATTTTTCATGGATTAGACTGCTAAGCTCATGCCCCTCCTCTTATGGGCCGCGTTTCAGCAATAACATATATATCAGGGCGATACCCACAATTAATAATAGTCAACCATAGATGGATTATAGCCTAATTCAGCAGGGGATCAATACTTTCCGGATATTCTCAGAAAAACCTTCTTGTTTGGTTTCGATATTGCCAGAACCCTTTTGACCTCATCCTGAGACAGGACCACCGGTGGTCGACGATGCCGCTTCGCCTTGACGTGTTCAATGCGGTCGGTGATGTCAATATCCAGGACACGATGATACAAGAATAC
>CAYTAQ010000205.1:0-6238 GCA_964435695.1 uncultured Desulfobacterales bacterium
CCGGTAAAATGTCGCGAATAGTTTTCAATCCCATTGCAATATCCGATTTCCTGCATCATCTCCAAATCAAAATTGGTCCGCTCCTCGATGCGCTGCTCTTCAATATACTTTTTCACGTCTCTGAAAGCTTGCACCCGCTCTTTCAGCTCTTCTTTAATCGTCACGACAGCCTGCCGCCGCTTTTCGCTCTGGATAACATAATGGCTGGCCGGGAAAAGGGTCAAGCGGCGGATGTTCCGTTTTACGACACCTCTCAAGGCGTCTATTTCTACAATGGCTTCAACCTGGTCGCCAAAAAAATCCACACGCAGGGCTGTGTCTTCCTCGTATGCAGGAAAGATTTCAACCCGATCCCCCCGGACGCGGAAAACACCTCTGTGGAAATCGATATCGTTTCTTTCATATTGCATGGCCACCAGACGTGATAAAAGCGCATCCCTTGGTATCTCCATGCCTTCCTGCATCTCAACACGCATGGCCAGGTAATCCTCGGGCTCCCCCAGACCGAAGATACAGGATACGCTTGCCACTACAATGACATCCTTCCGTGTCAGAACGGACCGGGTTGCAGAATGACGCAGCTTGTCGATCATTTCATTAATGGACGAATCTTTTTGAATATAGGTATCACTGCTGGGGATATAAGCTTCCGGCTGGTAGTAATCATAATAGGACACAAAGAATTCAACGGCGTTTTCCGGAAAAAGCGATCTGAATTCATTGTACAACTGGGCCGCCAGCGTTTTGTTGGGCGCAATCACCAAGGTCGGTTTTTTTGTCCGGGCAATCACATGCGCCATGGTAAATGTTTTGCCGGAACCGGTAACGCCCAGCAGCACCTGATTTTTTTTATCGTTCAGTATATTCTCGCTCAATGTTTCAATGGCGCGGGGCTGATCACCGGTGGGCCTAAAGTCGGATACGAGTTTAAAAGGGGGCATGGGTTTCAGTATTCAGTTGAAAATATTAAACACCTCCAAGGACTTAAAAGATGAACATCCAACGTCCAACTTTCAACATTTAACGTCCAAGAAGGTATTCTGTCTATTTTAATTTTTTGAAAAAGACTAAGAAAATTGGTTTCATGCTTCACAACATTCGAAATTCCGTATTCATTATTCGATTTTCGTTTTTTTTACTAGACTCGTCAGAACTTGCTTGTGTCCACTATTAGAAGCGTAGGGTGTATATAAAAATAAGTGGCATCCATCTTCGACGTTGGACGTTGGATGTTGAGTGTTGAACGTTCATGTTTTACGCCTTGTCCTCATCAATTTTCCACACGGTTCCATCAGGCCGGTCTTCCAAAACGACGTGCATTGCCACCAGTTCATCCCGAATCCGGTCAGCCTTTTTCCAATCCTTATCTTTTCTGGCGGCAGTTCGTTCCTCGATCAACTGTCGGACTTTTTCCGTATCGATTGACATCTTTTGAATTGCCGAGGCTTTTTTGCCGGCAAAGTAGTCTTTGGCATTCTCCTGAAAAAGCCCCAGCACATTCCCCATTTTTAATATTTGCCCTCTAATCTCTTCCAGTAAGGCTGTAGGTTTGCTTGTTTCTTTTTCACTTTCTTCATCAAGCATGCGGTTGACATGCCGTACGGCTTCGAAAATCGTTGCGATACCGCTGGCGGTGTTGAAGTCATCATTCATGGCTTCACGAAAGTATTTCCAGTATGTTCCGTTGCCGCTTTCAGCTCCGGTGGACCTGGCCGGCGAACCGAGGATCTCCTCTAGGCGGGCCAGGAATGCGTAAATACGGCCCAGCGCCAGGCTGGATTCCAATATGGTTGTTTGATTAAAATCAATGGGTTTTCGATATTGTTTGGAAAGCAGAAAAAGACGTACCGCCTCAGGATGAACCTGCTGAATGACGTCTTTTATCATGACGAAATTCCCGAGGGATTTCGACATTTTTTCTTGATTGATGTTTACAAAGCCGTTGTGAATCCAGTACCGGGCAAATTCTTTTCCGTGGGCGGCCTCTGATTGAGCGATTTCGTTCTCATGGTGGGGAAAAATCAAATCTTTGCCGCCCCCATGAATATCAAATGTTTCTCCCAGATATTTGCAACTCATGGCGGAACATTCGATATGCCATCCTGGCCGACCCTTTCCCCACGGGCTTTCCCAGGATGGTTCATGCGGCTTGGACGATTTCCACAATGCAAAATCAAAAGGATTTTTTTTGCGCGCATCGATGTCAATCCGAGCGCCGGCTTCCATGTCCGATAAAGAGCGATTCGATAATTTGCCGTATCCCTTAAAGGACGTCACAGAATAAAATACGTCGCCATCGATTTCATATGCAAATCCCTTCTCAATCAATTGCTCAACAAGCCTGACGATATCGCCGATATGTTCGGTCACCCTCGGTTCAAAGGTCGCCCGTTCAACGTTCAGGGCATCCATATCTTTATAAAATTCATCGATGTATCGATCTGCAAGCGATTGCGGCGACACACCCAGTTCATTGGCCCGGTTGATGATTTTATCATCAACGTCCGTAAAGTTGCGAACATATACCACGTTATATCCACATGTTTTAAAATAGCGTACAATCACATCAAAAACCACCACCGATCTTGCGTGGCCGATATGGCAAGAGTCATAAACCGTGGGTCCACAAACGTAAATCAGAACCGTTCCCGGACGGATCGGCTGAAACCGCTCCTTTTTATGTTTGATCGTATTGTAGACAAAAATATCCATTATGTATTTTTTTCTACCTTATTAGCAATGCGGAGTGCTTTGAGTATTAGAGAATCTACCGCCCGGTGAAATTTTTTGCTGTTTGCCGACGACCTTTTCTGCGCATGAAATCACTGTAGATCAAATCAAAAATCGCTCAATTTGGTTTCAAGCAGCACAACACACATGGCTGCAATCCCTTGCCCATTTCCAATGAATCCCAAACCTTCGCTGGTGGTAGCCTTTATGTTAATGCAGCCCGTGTTCACTTTCAATGCCCCGGCAATATTGCGCTGCATTTCCTTTTTATAAGGAGACAGCCTGGGTGCTTCCGCCAGCAGCACGGCATCCGCGTTGACGAGGCGAAAGTTGTTCTTATCTATTATTTCCCGGGTTTTTTCAAGAAGTTTTATGCTTAAAATATCCTTGTATTGCGGATCGCTGTCAGGAAAAAAACAGCCGATGTCATCCAGACCCGCGGCGCCCAAAAGCGCATCGCACAATGCATGAATGAGCACGTCCGCGTCCGAGTGCCCTGCCAGCCCCTTTTCATAGGGAATCGAAACGCCGCCGATGACCAGTTTTCTATCTTTTGCCAGGGCATGCACATCATAACCGATTCCTATTTTCATTTCTCACCTGTCACTTTATAAACTTTCACCGGCTTGTATTTCCCTTTTGCGTTGATGGGGTCCAGGGCCACTGCATTGAAATCGTGATGAACCGCGTCATAGGTTTCTTGTGATATAATGATCTGGCCCGCTTTTGCAGCAGAGCAGATTCTCGAAGCGGTATTGACGGTGTCCCCGATAACGGAATAGCTCATGGTTTGAGTGGAACCGATATATCCGGCAACGAGACTTCCGGTATTGATACCGATTCCCGCGCGGAAATCTTTCAATCCTTTTCTGACCAGAATCTCGTTGAATTTGACCAGTTCGCGCTGGATATCCAGTGCCGAACGCACGGCCCGTGACGGGTCGTCATCATGATCCACCGGGGCGCCCCATATCACCATCATGGCATCACCGATAAACTTGTCCACCGTCCCTTCATGGTAAAATACAATATCCACAATCAGTTCGTAATATTCATTCAAAATCTGAAGGACCTTGTCGGCCGCCATATTTTCACTCAGGGCTGTAAAATCACGAATATCCACAAACATGACCGTGGCAATATGCGTTTTACCTCCTTTTTCTACCGTGAGGATTCCGGATACCACCATTTCAGCCAAGTCAGGGGACAACAGCCGTTGAAATCTTTCCCTTGTAGCGATCTCTTTTGCGCTTCTCTCTTCCGCTTTTTTGCGTTCATTGATGGTGTACTGTGCGTGCGATCCAAAGATCACGAAAAGACAAATCACGATGAGACGCGGCCACAATTCATCGTATCCGATTCCGAAAACCCGGCCGATAACGAGAACATTCAAATTAACTGACATGAAGATAGATAGAATCGTATCGAGAATCCAGTAAATTATGGCCAGTCCGAAGCCGACCAAAACCATTTTATCGGTCAGGCCGATGCGAAATTTCATTTTTTTAGCCAAACCATTTCTCCTTTACCAAGATATCTAAAAAAAGAATTCTGCCTCCTGTATTCTGTCTCCTGTCTCCTTAATTCTGAATTATGTCTCCTGAATTCTGTCTCCTGCCTTCTGTCTTCTGAATTCTTTCTTAGCATAATTCTAAACAGAATTGACCATTTTTTTCAAGAATGATACACCTCAAATATAATATGCGCGTTTCTTTCTTGACAAAATTGCCTTTTTGTGAGAAAGATATTTTTGTATATTTATAGGTCAAAGTTATATACGTATATGTCATCAGACGATAACTATACCTATTCATCAAATGGAGATTTCCATTGGCCAAAAAAGATGATATTTCTTCTACGGAAAAGCTGCTGGGCCTCATACGTCAAAAAAATGATGAAGGACAAAAGCCGTCTGATTTGACTTCTTCCAAAGCTCCGGAAGAAACCCAGCAGGATTTTCTTTCAAATGTGGTTCCCCTCCGCAGGAAAGTCACCGTTGGCGTCGATATCGGTTATTATGAGCTGAAACTGGCCATGATCAACCAGGTATCGGAAAAGAAACAGGAATTATTGGATTTCATCACCATACCTTACGAAGACGGCATTACGCCGAAAAATTCCAAATTCCCACAATTTTTAAAAACAGCTCTGAAAAATTTTTGCGGGCGCAAGCGTAAAATTGCCATTTGGACTTCCATATCTTCCGCCAAGGTGGAAACACGTAATCTTAAAATTCCCAAGGTGTCCAAAAAGCAGATCGATAATGCCGCATACTGGACACTAAAGAAAGACATCTCCTTTAATGAGGATGAGATGATTTTCGATTATGAAGTTTTGGGCGATGTCGTTGAAGACGGCATCAACAAAATAGAGGTGATGGCGTATATCGCCCCCACGCAGGAGATTGCGCAGCAAAAAAATCTTTTTGAAAAAATCGGCTATCCCCTTGCCGGCATCTCCATCATTCCATTTGCATTGCAGAATTTATTCCGGGCAAATGCTGTTCCCACAGCGGGCAAAGATATCTGCAGCCTTTTCATTGGAAGGGATTGGTCCAGAATCGTTATCTATTCGAACGGCAACCTTGTCCTGTCCAGAGGAATTAAAGCGGGTATCCGGAGCATGATCGAAGCCATTGCCCAGGCTATCAGCAAAAGCCAAACGAATTTTGGAAATGAATCAGCCAAACCTTCTGAAAGCAGCATTTTCGGCATTAGGGATGAAACCTATATTCTCGATATCGAGCAAGCCACCAATATTTTCAAGGAGCACATATCCGGTACACCGGTGCTTCAATTTGGAGAAACCGGTCAAATTTTGCAGGAACATGATATTTTCGGCATGATTCAGCCGGCGCTGGAACGGCTCGTTAAGCAGGTCGAAAGAACCCTTGCGCACTATTATCTCCATTTCAACCGGGAACGCATCAGCAGGGTTTATGTTTCAGGACAAATGAGTGCTTACCAGCGATTGTTCAATTTTATGCGTGAGCAATTGGACATCCCGATTGATACGATCAATCCCTTCTCGCCAAAACTGAACTACCTAGGCATTGCGGCCATTCCGGAATCTCCGTCCGACAAAGAAGAATATGCGCCGTCCATTGGTTTGGCCTTATCCAATAACTATCTCACGCCTAACTTCATCTATACTTATAAAGACAAACAACTGGCGGAAGGCTCCAAAAAGACCAATCTTATGATATTTACCGGCGTTCTATTCTTTCTGGTTGTTTGCTTTGGATTATATCTTTTCAGCAATTCATTTATCGGGCAAAAACAGATGGAGTTGGCCCGGCTGCAGCAGGAAATCGACAAATTCAAACCTCTCGTCAATAAAAAGCTGATTTTAAGCCTTGCATCCCAAACAAAAGACAAACGAAACGCATTGAAAACACTGGGCAATAAATACACGGGAATCGCTGTCATCAATGAAATATCGGCCATTACGCCCAAAGAAATCCGTTTGCTGAACATCCGGGCCGATTTTGGCAAAAATATGGAGAAGG
>CAYTAQ010000206.1:0-6154 GCA_964435695.1 uncultured Desulfobacterales bacterium
CCAATGTAGCTGTCACTGTGGAACCCCGAAAGGGATGGATTTGTGTGGTCTCGGATCTTTCCCAAGGGGGTCGGGCCAAGCTAACAAATAAGGGGGATGGGGACGGTCATGAATAAATGCATAACTATGAGATAAAAGAATGATTTAAGCTTAATAAAGTGAGAAATGCATTTTCTTCATGGCTGTCCCGGTTTTACAGAAGCTCAATTAATCATCAAATAGCATAAAACAGACCTGATCCTCCATTTTGCAGCCCTTTGCCAGTTCCATATGCCTCAGCGTTGCGAAATTATTGCGAAATTCTTCTTCAGAGATATCGAGATCGGCGCAAATCTGCCCCAGCGTCAGCGGACCTTTGTTTTTTATGAGCTCAAAGATCCTTTGCTGCTCTGGGGTCAGACGCATGTCCTGTGACGCTGTTTTCTTAGCACTATAGACGGCCCATGGATCACATGTCTTGGGAGCAGCCACGATATCCAAATAACAGTCTTCGCAGAGGGTTTGTCCCGAATGTTCATAGCTGTCATCGGCGGAGATTTCAGTTGCACATTTTTCACATTTCATCTTTGTTTGCCTCCATTGAGCGAACTTTCACAGAACGCCTATTTCCATAGATATAATTGTTGACCATTGATAAAACAAGATATCGAGCGTGAGTTTTTTGGATTCGCTTCATTAAATCCTATGACACCGAGCCTAAAAAATCAGAAATAATCTGAATCGTCTCTTGGGGTTTTTCCATGGGAATGAGATGGCCGGCATCCGCGATGAGGCGATACGATCCATTAGGTAGTTTTGCAGCTCCGGCCTTAAGATCGATAAACTGCCGGTTTTCGCTGTTTTGCCCTTCGAGAACCAGAACCGGGCAGGATATTTTCGGCAGCATCGGCCAGGGGTCATAACCCATGCCTCCCATAAACAGGGAAGCTTCTTTTTCAGGCGAGCAGGTTAACGATAGACCGCCTGAAGATTCTTCAACCATACCGTGCTGGATATACAGATCCAGAAATTCTTCGTCCCAATGTTTAAACATGCCTTTGTTTCTCAGATACTCCCTGGCTGCTGTTGAATCATCCCAGAAATTGCGCCGCCGTATGGATTTGCTTGCCAGGGGGTGGTCATCCACGCGGAGCTGTAATTTATAGAAGTCCTGAGGTAAAAAAATGGGTTCAATTAAAATCATGCCGGCCGCCCTCGGGCCATGGACGGCTTCCGCGATAGCCATCACCGTTGCCCCCATGGAGTGCCCCACCAGCACCGGCGAGGCGATATGCAATCTTTCACAAACCTGGCAAAGATCTTCTGCCAGTTTCATCCAGCTCAAGCCGCCTTTTATGGGATCGGTTTCCCGGTGATCGCAAAAATACGGTGCAATTACACGATATTCACCGGACAGCTCCCGTGCGATGGGATGCCACAGCCATGGCAGAAACCCGGTGGCATGCAGCATGATCACCACTTTTCCTTTGCCATGATAATAAAGATACTGCAGGTCCACGTCACCGATATTGACGGAACGTGTTTCAGGATGAACCGTCATTCTTTCACCTTTCAAATAGCTAACAACATCATAAACCAACCCCGGGCAAAGCAAAACCACAAAGACACAAAGGATTTTCTTTCTTTTATCTTTCGTGGCGTTGCGCTTAAAAATACTTTGTCATAATATAACTGAGCATAAAAAAGCTGTCAATTATCCAAATTATCAGGATCTATTGCTATAATTATCAATTTCAAGTAAATATTTTTTATTCCGTTATTGATTTCGATTCAGATATGAACCGATAGGCTGCATTTTATGCTCAGCTTATTTCGAAGAAGGAGACACCTATGAATGACAAGACTTTCCAGGCAATGATTGTAGAAGAAGTCCCGGATAAAAATTTCGTTCGCAACATCAAAGAGAGAGCCATCAGCAATCTTCCCGACGGCGAGGTACTGGTGCGTGTTCACTACTCTTCGCTCAATTACAAAGATGCGCTCTCCGCCATCGGGAACAAGGGGGTTACCCGGAAATACCCGCACACCCCGGGCATTGACGCGGCAGGAATTGTCGAAGAAAGTCAAACCGATGCCTTCAGCATCGGTGATCCGGTAATTGTCACCAGTTATGACCTGGGCATGAATACCTCCGGCGGATTCGGCCAATACATCCGGGTGCCGGCAAATTGGGTCGTCAAACTGCCTGATAATTTATCTTTGAAGGAAAGCATGATCTATGGAACAGCCGGTTTTACCGCCGGCCTGTCGGTCTATGAAATTTTGGAAGGGTTGAATCCTGACGCCGGTGAAGTGCTTGTCACCGGCGCCACCGGCGGCGTCGGCAGCATGGCTGTTGCCATATTGAGCAAGCTTGGATATTCCGTTGCTGCTGCCAGCGGAAAATCGGAAGCGGAAAGTTTCCTGACCGGCTTGGGAGCCGGAAGAATCGTTTCCCGGCAGGATGTTACGGATGACAGCAGCCGACCACTTCTCAAAACGGCATGGGCAGGGGTTGTCGATACCGTAGGGGGCGACATCCTTGCCACCGCCATCAAATCCACCCATCCTGGCGGGATCGTCACCTGTTGCGGCAATGTTGCTTCACCCAGCCTGCCGCTGACGGTGTTTCCGTTTATTCTCAGGGGTGTCCGGCTTATCGGCATTGATTCACAAAACTGCCCCATGGATCATCGCACATCCGTGTGGCATAAATTGTCCAAAGAATGGAAATTCGATCAGTTCGAAACTATCTTCCGGGAAGTTTCTTTGACGGAGTTAGATCCCTATATTGATACGATTCTCAAGGGAGGCATCATGGGACGCATTGTTGTCAATTTAAAAAGTGTCCGTCTGTAATTGATAGTTGTTAATTGATAATGAACAAATCTAAACAAGTTGTCTCGTAACTCGTCATCCCGGCCAAGTCCCGCGATTTGTCATGGGCTTTGACAAATGAAGCGGGACACGAGGCGGGATCCAGGAAAAATCGTATATGTCTATATGACACACACTATTCAAGCAATGGACCTGACAAGCGGATACTTCAATACCTTGATTGAAGTGGTTCCGCCCATTGGTTCGGATGCGGAGCCGCTTCTGTCGATATTACAGTCGCTGAACGAATTGAAATTCCATGGATTCAGCGTCGCAACCAACCCTGTAGCCAAACCGCGCATGAGCGCCATGGCCCTCTGCGCCCTCATCCAGCAGAAAATCGGAAGACCGGCCATTCTCCACTGCACCACCCGGGATCACAACCGTTTAAGCTTACAGGGCTTACTCTGGGGTGCCAGAGCCCTGGGCATTCAAACCGTGATGGCGGCCACGGGAGACATGGTGGCGCTGAAGGAACGAAACATCACCACCACCGTCCGGGACGCAGATGTCTTTTCGCTGGTCCGCATGGCAAGGGATGCCGGACTGCAAACCGGGGTGGTGTTCGACCCGCATCCGGAATCCAACGGTCTTATACAAGCGATAAACCGCCTGGAACAAAAGGTTGATGCCGGTGCCCAGTATGCCGTCACCCAACCTGTCTATGATGAAAAAACAGCCGATGAGACAGCCGAAGCGGTCCGACATATCGGAATTCCCGTCATCATGGGCATATTGCCCTTAAGAACCCTGCGGCATGCGACGTTTCTGCATGATAAAGTGGCCGGCATCGCTGTACCCCGGATCCTTCGAGACAAAATGGCCCGTGCAAACGACCCGGTTGCCGAAGGGAATGCCAATGCACGGGCCATGCTTTCCGCCGCACGCGAGCGCTTTGCCGGCGCCTGTATCATGCCTCCCTTCGATCACTATGAGATTTTGCCGGATATCATCAAAGAACGGGACGGTAGCCAATAACAAACATGCCATTAAGGTCGATCGCAAATGTGTTATAATAATTTGTTAGCAAATTCATCCAGCTTTTTAAATTCATCCTCTCCAACTTGATTCGCTGTCCGATAGGCATGAAGTCCTGTCACCGATTCACCTTCATCACTCCATCACCCATCGCAGATATTTCTTGACACGGCATTTCATTTATTTTAAATGGGTTAAACATTCAATGATTAAATTAATTTATCATTGAATGTTTAAATAAAAATCGGTTTTAAACCCTTCATTTTTGATAAGGACGGATCATGGGAGACGATATTCAAGACACAGACATGAATAGAATCCAGGGCGAACAAATCTTTTCCGTTGTTCAACCACAAAGGGTATCCCAGATTATTGAAAAACAACTCAGGGAAGCCATTATCCGTCATCATTACCGCGCCGGAGACAAGCTGCCGTCCGAAAGAGAGCTGGCTGAAATTTTCGGCGCCAGTCGTTCCAGTATCCGTGAGGCCATCCGCTCGCTGGAAAAATCCGGCTTTGTGATTATTAAAAAAGGAGTTCAGGGCGGCGCATTTGTTTTGCAGAAAGGTGACACCAAAGGGATAACGAATCATCTGCGCGATGTGCTTCGCTTAAGAGAGGTGAGTCTTGAAGAGGTCCTTCGGGCACGACTTATCATCGAGCCCGAAGTAGCCGCCGAGGCGGCTAGGAATGTGTCTGATGAGGATATCCGGCTGCTGGAAGAAATTACGGCAGATCAACTTCAGAGCTTCGATCCCAAGAATCCTGTCATGCAATATGACCGGAATCCGCGTTTCCATCGCATCCTGGCCGAACTGACGGGAAACCAGGTTCTGATGATAATCCAGGATATTTTAATGGAAATCCATGCACACCGGATGAATAAAATCAAGCTGGACAAGAAAGTCATAAAAAAAATTACATCCCAGCACCAGGGGATTATCGATGCGCTCAAAAAGAAAGACAGTAAACTGGTTTATGATAGAGTCAAAGCCCATGTGCTGTCCGTTCATAAAATGCACGCACAGCTTGATGATCAAAAAAAATGAATCCAAATTACAAAAATCGAGTCACCTCAAGAGGAGTTGTGTACCCAATGAATACGCCGTCAACCACAGATAAGGATTATTACCTTTCTAAACCGGCCACGGTTTCGGAAGCAAAATCCCAGCTGGTTCTGGCCAACCGGGTTCTGGCCAATGAAAATATTTTCGACCATCTGGGGCATGTCAGCGTGAGAAGTCCGGAAAACGAGCAGATCTTTTTGATCTCCCGATCGCGTTCTCCGGAGCAGGTTACATTGGATGATATGCTGGAGGTCGATCTCACCGGCAAGGTTCTGACGCAGACGACGGAAAGACCCTATTCGGAAAGGGTGATTCACGCTGCTATTTACACGGCGAGACCGGATGTCAACTGTATCGTGCACACCCATCCCATGTACGCCACAGCCTTTTCATCCACCGGGCAAAGACTCATGCCCATCAACAACGAAAGCGTGTTGTTCGCCAAACCGCTTCCCTACTTTGACAGGGTCACCGACCTGATCGTTACACCGGAACTGGGAAAGGATTTGGCAGAAACACTGGGCCATGAAAAGGCCGTATTCATGAAGAACCATGGTATCGTAGTCGTGGGTGAATCCATTGAAGAGGCAACGGTGCGAACCTATCTGCTGGAAAAGGCGGTCAAAACCCTTTTTGTTGCCAAAGTTTTGGGAGACCCCGGCTGGACGGATGCTGATAGGGCGATTCGGGGATATATGAAAATGCCATCAGGAATTTGTTGATAATCGGAATCATGGCCAGGGTGATGAACAGACCGATAAATCCGCCCAGGGTGGAAGCGGTTGCGGCCGCCCCCAATGCCACCCCTGCCTTCCCTTTTTGTGCCATCGGGTACCCATCGATTACGGTGGCGGCGTTGGGGTCTTCACCGGGCGTGTTGATCAAGATGACCGGAGGCACGCCAATGACCAATGCCGCATCCATGGGGAGACCTTTTTCCCGATATTTGTATAAGTGTACCGTAAAATGCTGACCGCCCTGATTATAGCAGCCGACTTTTCTCTGGTCTTTAATCTGTCCCCGATAATTGCCGATGTTCTGTATGCCGGTATCGGGATCTTTTGAAAACCAGTGAGAGCAAGTAGTATACGGCGCATTGTCCAATCCCGGGGTGGAAATGGGAATCGGCAGCATATCCAGCCCGCCGCCCTCCCGGTTGAGATCCTCTCCGAGATGAACGATTTCGTGGCAGGGTTTTCTCAGGAAGAATATACAGTGGTTTTGCTTGATGTATTCGGAATAATTCGCCGAGT
>CAYTAQ010000207.1:0-6015 GCA_964435695.1 uncultured Desulfobacterales bacterium
TCACCCTGGATGCGGCGCAGTTCATCGTTCTGCATTTCCAGCTCAATCTGATGAACTTCAAGCTCGTGGATGAGACTTGCCGTCTTTTCGGGCGACATTCCTGAGAAATCTCCGGTGGTGCTGGTCGCTTCTTTCAGTTTCTTTTCAGCTCTTCGCCTGAGTTCAGAATCAGGTGTGTCTTTCCTCGTTGCCATCATCTCCTCTTAGGATTTATGATTTATGATTGTTGATTGATGAATAACCACTCACCTTTTCTGTGCCGTTCTTCTTGACGCGATGAAAATAGATGTCAGTTCATGAGCTTCATTGTAAGTGCAAGTTTTACACATCCATGGAAAGTGAAACAGCTTCAATTTGAAAGGTGATGTACTTTTAACATATCTGAAAAATAAATACAAATCTTAGAATAATAAGATGTTACGAACGTCCTGTGATTAAGATAAATAACTCAATATACATGAAATCGGTTGATATTTGGTTTTCAGATAATATTTCAGAGCATATCACACTTTTTCGTTTGATCCCGAATTAACCATATCTTGTGGTTTTCATAATTTCCTGATATAAAAATTAACCTTCTGAAACTGACCTGAAATCAACCTGATCTGACATGGTATCATGGCACGCATGGTTCATTATTGCGCTTTCACGGTCCACAATAGTTTCACAATTCATAA
Organism: uncultured Desulfobacterales bacterium; assembly: GCA_964435695.1. Lineage (GTDB taxonomy): Bacteria > Desulfobacterota > Desulfobacteria > Desulfobacterales > B30-G6 > CAYTAQ01. Next base: position 678 of record CAYTAQ010000207.1, read on the forward strand.
ATCGGATTTAACGTCTCACATCAGATATCGGAACATGTATAGAATGCATTTGTTTAATAGCATTTTGTTTAGGTGAAGATATTAGGTGGCTCTTGAAAACCAGTAATGGCAAAACAAGCGTACCGATTGTTGGTGAAAACGTACCCAAAAAGAAAACTTATTTTTTGTCATGGATAGGTAAATTTATATTTGCAATATTCGGATGGGGTTTTAAAAATCAATTTCCCAATATTCCCAAGTTTGTGATTATTTTTGGACCCCATACATCCAATTGGGATTTCATTTTTGGGATAGCAGCTATTTTTATATTAGGCGCCAAAATTTCATGGATGGGGAAACAGCCACTCTTTCGAAAACCGTTTGGTGGTATTGTACGATGGCTTGGTGGAATACCCATAGATCGAAGTTCATCTCATGGTGTGGTTGATACGATGATCAACCAATACAAAAGTATGGACAAATTCATTCTCGCCATAGCACCTGAAGGAACACGAAAAAAAGTGGAGAAGTGGAAATCCGGCTTTTATCGTATTGCAACAGGTGCTGATGTTCCAATATTGATGGCGTGTTTTGATTATAAGAATAAGAGTATCAACTTTGCTCCATTAAGATATCCTTCAGGAAATTTAAATGCTGATATAGAAGATATGCAGTTATTTTTTGAAAATATAAGGGGGAAGAAATCTCAATAGAAAAAATGCATAATCGTTACAAAATGCACGTGTGAAGGGTGTTAGATTCAGGCCTGAAGGTTCTCTATACCAACGTTGCTTGATGAAAGGTCGTTGATGTGAATCAGTCCAAATCAAAGCTCGGCTTCAACGCAACATGGTCGATGGCCGTTGGCGGCATGATCGGCGGCGGTATCTTCTCGACCCTCGGTGTGGTTGTCGGGATAGCCGGTGCTTGGGCATGGCTTAGTTTCACAGTCGCGGGTTTGATCGCACTGGTCGCAGGGTATAGCTATGTAAAACTCGCCGCCCATTATGGCGAAGGGGGCGGGGCGTTCACTTTTCTACGGGAGATCAATGCGGAGGGGTTCGCCGGTAGCCTCTCGTGGGTGCTCATCGTTGGGTACGTGCTCACAAATTCTGTATACGCCTTCACTTTCGGGCAGTACTTAGGATATGTCGTGGGTCTTGGACCCTGGTTCCCACGCGCGACGGGTATTGCCATCATGGCCGTTTTTATAGTCTTAAATCTGCGGGGTGTCGGCGAGGCTGGTGGCGTCGAGGTGTTTCTTGTCTGGTTTAAACTCGTCGCGCTTGTCGGGCTGGCCAGTTGGGGGCTTGCGCAGTGGGATCCCTCACTCCTCTCGAGGGGTGTGCCGAACTCCGGAATTGGTGCTGCCCTGTTTGGTGCGGCGTCGGTCTTCATGGCCTACGAGGGGTTTCAACTGCTGACGTATGACTATGAGGACATCGACGCCCCACAGAAAACCTTGCCCCGCGCAGTGCTGTCGGCGATCGTCGTTGTGATTCTCGTCTATGTTATTGTTGCTCTTGGTACGCCCATGCTGATCGGATCGGACCGCGTAGTGCAACACAAAGAGGTCGCGCTGGCCATTGCGGGGCAACAGGCTTTCGGAACAATTGGTCTCGTTGTGGTCACGATCGCCGCAGCGTTCTCCACCGGGTCGGCTATCAACGCAACACTCTTTGCCACAGCACGTCTCGCATATAGAGTGGCCGAGGATGGGGAGTTGCCCGCCGTGCTAGATCACAAGAATACGGCGGGTATTCCTGATCGAGCCGTGATCGGGCTGGGTACGGCGGCAGCAGTCCTTGCCGCTGTGGGAACACTCACCACCCTCGTTGAGGCCGCCAGCCTCGCGTTTCTATTTACATTTGCGGTCGTGTGCGGACTCGCTTTTCTCCAGCGGGCAGGCCTGCGGGTCGTAACTGGATTTGGTGTGCTGGCTGCCGCCGCTGCGGCAGTTGGCCTTATTTATCGTTTGATAGGTATCGACCCTCTGGCGCTCGTTTTTTTTGGCCTACTGGTGCTCGTCGCTGTGTTCGGGCGTCCGGTACTCCTCCGCCACGTGAAAACGGAGAGCCGCCGTAGATGAGCGGGAAAATACATCTATCGTTTATCGGCGCGGTATAACAAACAAATACAACGGATTGGCTAACGCTCACCGCTGATTTGGATCGTTAGGTCAATAAGACACAGAGGGGAACAGCATGGGCAAGCTACTCACTCTGGTGTTCACAATTCTTTTAGCTCTTGCGTCGGTGGCCGGCTATCTGTTTTTCACCAAGCTGATTATCGCTGGGGAAAGGCAAATAGCCGAAGGTCAAAGAAAGCTTGAAAAAGGACGGTCCGCGTTTGCGGATGGCAAAGCTGAGTTGGAAACCGGTGAGCGAGAGTTGTCAAAGGGCAAGGAGGAGTACGAGCAGGCTAAAGACAACCTGTTTCTGGTGTTGGCGGACAAGCTGCTGAAAGGCGGAAAGGGCTTCAAGGAGGGTAGGGAGCGGATCGCGGAGGGAAATAAGCAGGTTGCCAAAGGAGAGCACGAGGTTGACGTTGGGGAAAGGCGACTTGATGCAGGCAAGTTGGAACTGAGCCGGGGACGGGAACAGTTGAAGCTGGCCAAGGGGGTACGCGATGCTTGTGCGATCGGCGGGGCTTTTTTTACCTCTCTATCGATTGTGCTCGGATTCTTTTGGAGGCGAACACTTGCCCGGTTCTTTATGCATGCAGATGCCTAACATTTCATTGAGCAGACGGGATTTTTGGGTTCTTTTTTTGATAGGTCTTGGCCCGCTGCCAATGATTACGTATAGCTATCCTACTGAGTACAAAACAACGGTATCCTTACAAGATTAAGATGTACGAAATATACATGGAACATTTGCTTTTACACGACAATGGCGGAAGACGATCTGGACTTGAACGAAGAGTTTTATTAAGCGACTCACCTTTTGAATTTGAGAAAAGGTTTGGACAAGATCGAAGAAACGGGTTTGAAAGAAGGTTGGATGCGAGAATTATGTCTCCATCATTAAAGAATCTTAATACCATCCCAAAGTTTTTCGCTTGAATGCACCGACATTGTGGCCATATGCCAGAATATGGTCATCTGTGACCATTCGGTCAAATGTGACCTTATTCATTGCGACCAACAACCTGCCTGTAAATACTTTTCTATCTATTTGATCATAAAAATCAGTCAGAATGATGGGTGAAATGAATCAGTTACGTCAATTCGCAGTATCAATTTAATTATAAATATTAAAGATAGCATGCTTTTTGCGTATAACTATAAGTAATCTTCCAATATGAAGGGATGTAGATCGATGAAAGTTTCTTGGAGCAGAACTCACTTTATTGATAAACCAGAAAAAAGAAATGAATCAGATCGAAGGATAAACAATTGGTATCTTGCAAATGACAGAAGAAGCGGTATTGCATGTAGGAGAAAGGAAATGAACAATGAAAAGAATAAGAAGGACAGTAAAACCGGGTAGTCTTTTTCTGGCAATTTTCATGATAACTGTTTTTGCACCTTATCAGACGGTCTTGGCAAAAATGATTTCAACTGAGACAGTAATAGAGATTGGCAGAGCACATGAAGCCCGTATGTATGTCAAAAGTGTTTTGGTGCGTGAGGATGTGAAGGCTGCTCTGATGTCCCAGGGAATAGATATGGCCGAGACAAAAGCACGTGTCGATTCTATTACCGACTCGGAAATATTAATTCTGGCGGATCAAATCGAAACAGCCCCTGCAGGTGGGAGTGCTGTAGGCGTTATAGTAGGTGCCGCAGTGGTCGTATTTATCGTTTTATTGATCACGGACATTTTAGGCCTGACAAATATTTTCCCTTTTATTAACAAGTGATTAGCTTTGGTTTTAAGAGTACTTGCTTTGATAATGCTGCTATTTGATAATGTGACTAAGATATGGCCGTATTTTTATAAACCAGCAATTGTATTTATGGTTCTGATAATCGTGTTGTTGTTTTCAGGGTGTGAGCGTCAGACCGCTAAAATTCCTGATTTTGGTAATGTTCAGGAAACCAGAGAAAGAAAAACGCTTTTTTTCAGGTTTATGAGCCCCTTAATAATGGCTGAAAACGACAGAATCAGTCAACAGCGGTCAAGGCTGGTTAAGCTGTATCAGCAGTTCACTGACGACAGCCGGCCTGGGTGGCTGGATCGGCGATGGCTTAAACAACTCGCAGCAGACTATGGCGTTGAACTTTCAGAACCATATGGGCAGGATCAATGGCAGTCTCTGCTGCGGCGGGTTGATATTGCACCCCTGGAACTGGCCCTTATTCAGGCCGCAATGGAATCCGCCTGGGGTGATTCCCGGTTTGCAAAGGAAGGGAACAATTTGTATGGTGAACATTGCTCTGCTCCAGGCTGTGGTATTGTACCGGAAGATCGCAGCCCTGCCAAGGAATATGAGGTTGCCGTATTTCAATCTCCGTCCGAATCCGTCCGTAGCTACATCCATAACCTGAATACCCACGACGCATATAAAAATTTCCGCCACATGAGATTCCAATTCCGGAAGCAAGGGAAAAAACCTGATGGTTATTCTCTTGCGAAAACCCTCATGGCGTATTCGGAAAGAAATAACGACTATATTCGTGAAATTCAGGACATGATTACTGATAACAGAGAACTGATGGGTGCATTATGAAACCATACAACAGATACAGGACAACCGGTTGTTTTTTGGTTTCAGTGATCTTTTTGTATGCCGCTTGTTTTGCTGCTGCTGCAGATTATGCTGTAATCCTTCAATACCATCATTTCGGCAGTGACACACCACCGTCCACCAGTGTGACGCTGGAACAGTTCGACAATCACCTGGCATATCTGGACAAAAACAAATTTGTTGTGTGGCCTCTCAACAGGATTGTATCCCATCTTCTGGAAAAAAAAGAACTTCCTGAAAAATGCGTGGCCATCACCATTGACGACGCCTATAGGTCAGTTTATGAGAGGGCATTTCCGCGGCTTCAAAAATATGGCTGGACCTTCACTGTATTTGTGACGACAGAAGGGGTGGACAAAGGCTTTGCCGATTATTTGACCTGGGAGCAGATGAGGGAGATGGCAAAGAAGGGGGTGACTTTTGCCGGGCACAGCCATACCCATTCTTATCTGCGTTTGCACAACAAGGGGGAATCGGAAACAAAATGGCAGAACCGCGTGACCAGGGATATCCTTGCTTCCTTTGAAAGAGTCAAGGCTGAGACCGGCCAGGATTCCAGGTTGTTTGCATATCCGTATGGGGAATATAATAATGAACTTAAAAAAATCATCCTTGATCAGGAACTCATCGGTTTCGGACAGCAGTCTGGTGCAGTGTGGTCCGGAAG